>NZ_JBEXUE010000031.1:0-38059 GCF_040614275.1 Streptosporangium sp. NPDC006013 | reverse complement strand
GGCCGACCGGGCACAGCGTCGGAGCGCTCGACCTGGAGAAGGCGTTCTTCACCAGCAGGGGCATCGGGGTGATCGACGTCAACTACGGCGGTTCTCCCGGGCGCCCTCCGCTCGCATCCGGACGGGCGGGATCACCACCCGGCCGGCCGGTGGATCAGCCGGGCGTCAGGTCCACCGGGAACCGGACCAAAAGGAAAAGGGCGCCCGGTTCCCGGGCGCCCTTCGGAGTGGGAGGTCAGTGTGCGACCGCTTCCTTGTCCTCGATCTCGCGCAGTGCGGCCGTCGCCTTCACGTACGACGTACCGGTGCCCGGCCGCAGCACGGTGCGGCGCAGCGCGAGGTAGATCGCCGGGGTGAGGACGAGGGTCACCAGGAAGCCGAGCTGGAAGATGCCGGTGGTGAAGAGGTAGTAGGAGACGCCGAAGCCGGCCACCAGGGCGATGATGCCCGCCCAGTTGAAGCGCTCGACCAGGCCGCCGGACCGCCGGCCGCGGGTCAGCTGGAAGTCGGTGATGAGCAGCGCGGAGAGCGAGCAGGTCGCGATTCCCAGCGCGCCCAGCAACTGGCCGAGCAGGCTGAGAATGTCGCCCCACACGGCGAGCAGGGCCAGCGCGTTGGCGACGAGCACCATGAGGATGCGGCTGGGGGCGCGGCCGATCAGGGCGTCGACCAGGTTGGTGAGGGAGAGCGAGCTGGTGTAGGCGTTGATGACCTGGGCCTTGACCTGCGCCGCGTACATGACCAGGAAGCCGAGGAAACCGGCCAGCACGACGAAGTACGCTCCGGCGTTGGTGTGCGCGAGGGACTGCACCTTCTCGGGGATGGTCGCGCCCGGTTGGGCGGCGGCCACGGCCGCGCGTCCCGGCTCCTCAAGGTAGGCGGCCACCACGGTGTCACCCGCCTGGTACAGCAGCGCGCCCAGCACCACGACCAGGAAGTTGACGATGACGGCGCCACCGATCGACATGATCCGGACGTCGCGGGAGGTCCTGGCGTAGCGGGAGAAGTCCGCGGAGGTGAGGGCGAGCGCGCCCGCCATGCCCATCATGCTGGCCAGCGTGCCCATGATCTCGGCGCTGCCGACGCCGTCCGGGCGGAAGGCCAGGACGTCGCCGGCCGACAGCGAGGACTTGCTGAAGGCGACCACGACCACCGCGACCATCAGCACCGCGGCGACGATCGTGAGCAGCAGGGAGGTCCGCTGCACGAGCTGGACGCCGAAGAGGGCGAGCGCGATCCAGACGAGCGTGAAGACGCCGTAGATGACGACGGCGTTGGCGGTGCTCGGAGACCAGCCGAGCATGAAGAGCGTGCCGTGGTAGAGCAGCGCGTTCTCCAGTGCGAGGAAGCAGATGACCATCGTCGCGAACATCAGCGACGCCAGCGCCGAGCCGGACGCTCCCAGGCCGTGGAAGCGGCTGGTGACCGTGGACGAGGTGCCGGTGCTCTGGCTGACCCGGCAGGTGAGGGTTCCGATCACGGCACCGAAGATCGCGGAGACGGCGGCCATCCCGATGGTCCACCACACCCCGACGAGGTAGCTGGCGCCGCCGCCGATGAGCAGCATGGCAAGGGTGGTGCCCACACCCGCGGTGTTGGCCAGGAGCGCCCAGCCGCTACGTCGTTGGTCGTCGGCGACCGGGTTGAGGACGTTGTCCTCCATGGTTTCGCGGATGCTGTGCGGTGACGCACTTTGAACATGGGAAGAATGCATGACGAATCCCTTAAAAGCCGTCCCACTGCCATGGAGGCGGGCTCAATGTTGCGGAAACCCAACCACACGATGTGAACTGGACATCTTGCGTTGTCCTGCTGTTCCGGACACCTTTTCCGGGGGCTCGCAAGAGGGGGCCGGATCACGGCGCCCAGTGCACCACCGCCGCCCCGGTGCCCCAGAGCGGGCCGTACGCGCGTACGTCGGCCGGGCGGTTGACCAGGCCGGTGCCCTCCAGGAAGGCGAGCGCGCGGAGCTGGCTGTCGGCCTGGGCCTCGCGGGCGTACTGCTCGCGCAGCTCCATCACCTCGTCGAGGCGGCCCTCGGCGAGGAGGCCGAGGATGCGCCGGTCCCACTGCTCGGCGGCGGCGGACTCCAGGTGGTCCTCCTCAGGCCTGATCCACCGCTGGATCAGGCCGCTGGAGAGCCCGGAGACGGCGACGAGTGCCACCCGCCGGCCGATCGCCGAGGCGGCCGCCATCGCGGCCCGGCCGAGTTCGGAGACGGCCTCGACACCGGCATAGAGGTTGCAGGAGACCTGCACGACCGGCAGTGTCTGCCCGGGGTCGAGCAGCCGCGTCGCGACGATCATCCCGGTGTCGATCGGGAAGTGCTCGTAGCCGGTGCGCCGCGCCTCCAGCCCGGCCTTCTCGATCTCCTTGGACCACTGTTCGGCCAGGTCGACGTCCGTGTGGAAGTCGTATCCCATGGTGCCGTAGTCGAAGTCGTACCAGTTCTCGTCGACCCGGGTGCCGTGCAGGCGCCGGTCGGTCTGCACCTGGTGGCCGAGCACGGTGAACCACTGCGTGGAGAGCACCACGAGCGTCTCGGCCCCGGCCGCGCGGAGCAGTTCCCCGGCGTTCCTCGTCTCGGTGGTGAGCCCGGCCCAGGCCGGTGCGGGCTCGGCCGCCAGCAACTGCGGCATGCCGGGAATCAGCACCGCGCCGGCGAACCGGTCGTTTGTCACCTTGCCCATTACCGCCGTCCCCGCATGTCCCACAGGCACACCGCGTTGCCCGTGCCGATCACCGTTCCGTAGCCGAGCACCTCGCCGAGGTTCTCCGGCCAGCCGAGAGCCGAGAGCATCCAGGTCAGGCTGCCGGCCTTGGTCTCCGACTCGGTCTGCTCGATGTGCTCGGGGATCATCTCCCGCAGCTCGCGGGTGCGTCCCGCCCTGATCAGTTCAAGCAGGCGCATGTCCCACCGGTACTGGTGGTGGTTGTAGGCATGCTCGTAGGTCATGTCCTCGGGCAGGCCCTGTTCGCGCTCCCAGTGCAGGTGCGACAGCGAGTTCGAGCCGGCCACGATGGCCCGGCGGCCGAGCCCCTCGATCGCCTTGCGGGTCGACTCCCCGAGAACCTCCATCTGGTCCAGCGAGGAGGTCGAGTAGAAGTAGGGGTTGTTGTTGGCCGACAGCGACACCACGGGGATGTCCCACTCGGGGTTGAGCAGGTGCAGCGCGGTGATCGTCGCGTAGTCGACGCGGACGCCCTCGTTGCGCATCTTCCTGGTGACCAGGCCGTCGTCACTCGCCTGGTCGGCGATGGCCTCGGCGAGCTCCACGTCGGTACGGAAGTCGTACCTGTAGCGCAGCAGGTGGGGGAAGATCGGCTCGACCGAGAAGCCCCTGGGGTTGGGCACGCAGTTGACGTGGTGTCCCACCATGGTGATCCAGTGCGGCGCGTGCAGCACGATCACGTCGGGGTTCATCTCGCGGATGCGCCTGCGCAGGTCCTCATAGGCCCAGCGCAGCACCTCCCAGCCGCCCTCCGAGCGGGGCTCGTTCTGCGGCGGGTTCTCCGCGTACAGCAGGTGTGGCGGATGGGGGGCGAGGAGCCCCGCGATGATTCCGGGACCGCCGTCATCCCGCGCGGTGTCCGCCGGGGCGGGGGCGGGAAGCCCGGGTGAACCGCCGGAACGCCGCTGCCACGTGCGGTCGCCGACCGGAACTTTGAACACACTCGACATGGCCGCACGGTAACGCCGTCAATGAGGGGAGTTCATGGCTTTTGTCCGGCTAGGCCGGACAGGATCGCCGGATCGGGCCGGTCGGCCGTGATCGCGACGGGAGACACCGGATCGGGTCAGCCGATCCGGCCCCGGGTCGCGAGGCGCTGGGAGATCTCCTGGGCCGCCGAGCGGATGGCGTTGCCCAGGGCCAGGGTGCGGCGCTCGTTCATCACCGACTTGCGCTGCGCGATGGAGACCGCGCCCACCACGCTGCCGTCGGGGTCGAGGATGCACGCCGCGACCGATCTGACCTGGGGACTCGACGTGTCCGAGATGGCGAACCCCCGCTCCCGCGCGAGCGTGAGATCGCGCAGGAGCAGGTCCAGGTCCACCCCGGGATGCAGGGTCATGATGTCGGCCACCTCAAGCGGCTCGAAGCGGGACATCGCCGCGCGCCCGCAGGCGGTGCGGTACGCGGGCACCCGGCTGCCGAACCGGTGGCGGATCAGGCCCCGGTCGTGCTCGACGTGGTGCAGGTAGACGATCCAGCCCTTGGCGACGTACTGACCGAGTTGCACGCCGCCGCCGAACTGCCGGGCCAGGTCCTCCATCGTCCGGGTGGCGGCCTCGGCCAGCCCGATCCGTTCGAGGACCTGCGCGCCGAGCCAGGCCACGGCGGGGCCGAGCCGGTAGCCGCCCTCCGGCATGGCCTCGAGCATCCGGGCCTCCACCAGGGTGGAGCACAGGGCGTGGCAGGTGCTGCGGGGAATGCCGGTGCGGGCGGAGACCTCCCGGACGGTCATGATGCGGTGCTGCGGGTCGAAGGACCGCAACACCTTGGCCGCCTTGAGAACCGCCTCAACCCGCTCCGCCATGATCGATTCCCCGTCGTACTCCGTTGCCTCTGCTCTTACCTGGTGTTTCGCCTTTACGGACAGCCTAGTCTGGCGTTTCGCGACTACTCGGAGTCAGGAGGCGGGGGCCGCCTCCGTGACGATGCGCGGGCGCAGTTCCCCGGCCCGGGAGCGCAGGTACATCACGAACGAGCCGGCCAGGTCCACGACCACGTCGTACTCGTCGAGCACGACGACGGTGGTGGTGCCCAGCTCGATCACGGCCGGCCCCGACACCTCGTCGCCGGGGGCCATTCGCAGCCCGGCGTAGATGTTCGACTCCACCATCCGCCGCTGGGCGGGCGACCAGATCGGACGGCGGCCGACCAGCGCGTCACCGGTGGAGGCGGTCATCGCCGAGCGGTTGACCGCCGGCTTCGGCGCCGAGCCCAGCACGGTGAGCCGGACGTTGATGACCTCCACCGGCATGTCGTCGGAGCGGTAGCCGAACAGCTCGTCGTGCATGGCGTGGAACGCCTCGGCGATGGCCGCGGAATCGGCCTCCCGCACCGCCTCCGCCGGCAGCGGGACGTTGATCTCGAACCACTGCCCGGCGTAGCGCATGTCCAGCGAGGGCAGGAAGGAGACCGCGTCGTCGCCGAGCCCCTCGCCGAGCAGGGTCTGCTGACCCTCCTTCGCCATCTCGCCCCAGATGGCGGTCAGCCTGGACTCGTCCAGGCCCGCCAGCCGCAGCTTGAAGCTCTTGACGTAGTCGTGCTTGAAGTCGCAGACCAGCATGCCCGCCGCGCAGAAGATCGACGACTCCCGGGGAACGACCAGGATCGGGATCTCCAGCTCCCTGGCGATGGCCGCGGCGTGCACCGGACCGGCACCGCCGGCGACCACGATCGGGAAGTCACGGGGGTCGAGCCCGCGCCGGACGGTGATCTCCCGGACGCCGGTGGCCATGCCCACGTTGACCAGGTCGTAGATGCCCGCGGCGGCGGCGGTGACGTCGAGCCCGAGCGGCTTGGCCACGTCCCGCTCGATCGCCTGCCTGGCGGCCTCCACGTCGAGACCGACGCCGCCGTCGGCGAAGCCCACCGGGTCGAGGTAGCCGAGCACCACGTCGGCGTCGGTGGTCGTCGGCCGGTCACCGCCACGCCCGTAGCAGGCGGGGCCGGGAACGGCGCCGGCGCTCTGCGGGCCCACCCGCAGGATGCCGCCCTCGTCCACCTGGGCGATGCTGCCGCCGCCCGCGCCGATCGTGTGGATGTCGACCATGGGAAGGGCGATCCGCCACCGGTCGATCAGGCCGTCGGTCATGACCAGCGGCCGGCCGTCCTTGACCACGGCGGCGTCGAAGCTGGTGCCGCCCATGTCCACGGTGAGGCAGCTGTCCCACCCGTGCGGGGCCACCTCCAGCAGACCCGCCGTCGGGCCGGAGGCCGGTCCTGACAGCAGCGAGAGCGCGGCGCGGCGGCGCAGCTCCTGGGGCGTGGCGACCCCGCCGTTGGACTGCATGATCAGCAGCACCCCGGCGAATCCCACCTCGTTGAGCGTCTCGGTCAGTACCCGCAGGTAGTCGCTGATGATCGGACCGGCGTAGGAGTTGAGCACCGCGGTGCTGGTGCGGTCGTAGTAGCGCGCCTGGGAGAGCAGGTCGCTCGACGTCGTCACGTACGCGTCCGGCAGCTCCGCGGCGATCACCTCGGCGGCCCGGCGCTCGTGCTCACCGTTGGCGTGCGAGTGCATGAAGCAGATCGCGACGGACTGGACGCCGTCCGCGCGCAGCGCCTCGGCCGCGCGCCGCACGTCCTCGACGTCCAGCGGCGTCAGCTCCTTGCCCGTGTTGTCCAGGCGGCCCTTGACCGGCAGCCGCAGGTGACGGGGGACGAGCGGCACGGGGTGCGCGAGCCGGTTGTCGTAGGCGTCCTCGCGGGTGCCGTCGCGCATCGCGAGCACGTCGCGGAAGCCCTCGGTCGTCAGCAGGCCGGTCTTCGCGCCGTTCCTGGTGAGCAGGGCGTTGGTGGTGACGGTCGTGCCGTGCACGATCGTGTGGACCTGGCCGAGGAAGGCGTCCAGCGACTCACCGCGCCGCTCGGCGATCTCGCGCAGTCCCTTGGTGACGGCTCGGGCGGGGTCCGCGGGGATGGAGCTGGTCTTGTGGATCAGCCGGGTTCCGTCCTCCTCCACGATCAGGAAGTCGGTGAACGTGCCACCGACGTCCACGCCGACACGGATGCTCATGAGTTCGTCTCCTTCACCGTGTTCTGCCGGAGGGCGGCCGTGCGCTCCTCGTCCACTCGCCAAAGCGCGGTGTCCACGACCACGCCGTAGTTGTCGCGCGCCCGCTCCACCGAGAGCAGCCCGTCGCGCACCTCCGAGACGACCAGCTCGGCCGGGCGCAGGAACGGGTCGCCGTACCCGGCGCCGCCCCAGCTCTGTGCCCGCACCAGCGAGCCGGGCGGGAGCTGGACCAGGTCCTTGGAACCCCAGATCCGCTCGCTGCCGTCGGGCAGTTCGACGGACATCCGGTTCAGCCCCGCGTCGTGCCCGCCGAACAGGCCCTTGGCCGGGATCGCGCCCTCGGCCTCGACGCCCTCGCCGTTGGTCACCCCCACCTCGTTCTCGCCGTGGCAGCGCCACGCCGAACGGGTGCCCAGACCTCCCCGCCACTGTCCGGCACCCGCCGAGTCGGGGAGGTACTCGTGGTACTCGAAGAAGTGCGGGGAGGTCAGCTCGAACATCTCCGGGTCGGGGGAGCGCATCTGGCCGGCCGTACCGGTGAAGCCGAGCGCGTCCCAGCCGTCGTGACCCTTCATCGCGCCGGGCCCGTTGCGCTGGAAGACCGTCAGGGTCACGAACGGGTCGCCGGTACGCGGGTCCTCGCCGTGCAGGATGGCGGAGATGAACTTCGTCCAGCCGGCCGTGACCCGGTCGGGCAGCGCGTCGGCCAGCGCGGTCATGACGCACTCGACGATCTCGTCGCACATCTGGTTGCCGAAGACCGTCGCCGCCGGGAAGCGCGGGTTGAACAGCGATCCCTCGCGGAAGACGGTGCGCACCGGGCTGAACAGGCCCTGGTTGGTCGGGACCACGACCCCGCCCGCGGCGATCAGCATGAGGAAGGCGATGCGCACCGCGCCGGCCGCCGAGGCCGGGGGCATGTTGGTGAAGCCGGGTGCCTGGTCGTCGCTGCCGGAGAAGTCGAAGGTGATCTCGTCACCCTCGATCCGGATCTCGCAGGCGATCCGGTAGCGGCGGGTGGTGTCGATCCCGTCGGAGACCATCTCGCTCTCGCCGCGGTAGACACCGTCGGGCCAGCGCTCGATCTCGGCGCGCACCTGGCGCTCGGATCCCCGCAGGATGTACTCCATGTGGTGGTCGAACATCTCGTCGCCGTAGCGGTCGAGCACCTCCACCAGGCGCCGCCTGCCGACGGTGCAGGCGCCGATCATGGACTTCACGTCTTCCATGACGAAGCTCAGCCGGATGTTGGCGGAGATGAGGTCCCAGACGTCGCGGCGCAGCCTGCCCGCCTCGTAGACCTTGACCGGCGGGATGCGCAGCGCCTCCTGCCAGACCTCCCTGGCCGCGGGGTCGTAGCCACCCGCGGTCATCCCGCCGATGTCGGCGAGGTGCCCCTTGGCCGCGGCCCAGGCCACCAGCCTGCCGTCGTGGAAGATCGGCAGGTAGATGCCGGTATCGGCGTTCTGGTTGCCGCCGGTGTAGACGTCGTTGTGCATGATGACGTCGCCTTCGGCGATGTCATCGCCGAAGTACTCGATGATGTACTCCAGCGGCGGCTGCGCGCCGAACGCGATGATCGCCGCGAACTCCGCCTGGGCCAGGGTGCGGCCCTTGGCGTCGAAGAGCACGGTCACCAGGTCCCCGATCTCGTTGAAGATCGGTGAGCGGGACGAGCGCATCAGCAGCGTCGCCATCTCCTTGGCGATGGCGTCGACCCGCCGTTGCAGGACGGACGCCAGGATCGGGTCCACCTCAGTGCCTTGAGTCATGATTCACTCCCTTGCGCACGCATCAGACGCGGTAGAGCTGGACGGGATGCTTGGAAAGAGCTCGGCACGAGCCGCCGGAGACAATGTAAGTATCGGACATATAGCCCATTGCCGCCGTTTCCTCCTCCCAGAGGGTGGGATGGATCGCGAGGACCATCCCGTCGGCGGTCTCGGTGACCGCGCCCGCGTTGCCGCTGTCCTGGACCATGTCCAGGCCGACCCACGGCTCCTCCAGAACGTCCAGGCCCATGCCGTGGCCGGACCAGTAGGACGACTTCACGCCCTCGGCCTCCACCGCGGTGATCAGCTTGCGCTGGACGTCGCTCATCGAGGTTCCGGGGCGCAGCGCCTGGCGGGCCGCCTCCATGCCGGCGCCGACCGCGCGGGCGATCCGGCTCACCGGCTCGATCGGCTCGGCGAACGTGACCATCCTGGAGAACTCCACCCAGTACCCGGCAGGGCCGACCAGCTCGTAGGAGAAGGTCAGCACGTCGTTGGCGCGCAGCTCGCGGTGGCGGGGCGCGCCGAACGTCGGAACCGGGCCCGCGGGCTCGGAGTCGACGTACATCGTCAGGAAGAGCGGATCCTCGCCGCCGAAACCGGCGGCGATCTGGTACATCTCCGCGCCGACCGCCCGCTCCGTCATGCCCGGCCTGGCGATCTCCAGTAGCCGGTCGAAGCAGCGGTCCAGGATGTAGGCGGCCTCCTGGACGGCCTGCAACTCCGCCGGGCTCTTGATCGCCCGTACCCGGTCGAATAGCTGCCCGGCGTCCTCGATCCGCGCGCCGGGAAGGGCCTGGGCCAGCGCCAGGTAGTCCTCGACCTTCATGACCTGGCCGAGGCCGACGACGCCGATCCTGGGTGCAGGCCCCCGGCCCGCCAGCACCTCCGCCAGCCCCTCACCGAGGTTGTACGGGTAGCGGTAGTCCGAGACCCAGGCGGTGTGCGGGCGGCGTCCCGAGGAGAGGTTCTGCGGGAGCACCATGATGGGCTCCTCTCCCGGGAACATCACCGCGTAGCCGTACCGGTGGGCGAGGTTGTAGTCCGCGAGGTAGCGCAGGCTGCCCTTGTGGCCCCGGTAGTCGGCGCCGGCGAACAGCAGCGCGTCGTAGCCCTCGGCCGCCATGGCCTGGTGCAACGCCTTCCAGCGGCGGTCCCGCTCACTCAGCGAGCCGGTGCCGTTCACCCGCTGGGCCGCCGCGGCCTGCGGGGTGGGCAGCACGCTCTTGCAGTCGCGCCGGGTCGCCTGGCACAAAGTGATCTTTGGTGGGGGTGCCGCCTTCGGCGGCGGAGGCGGGGTGCGCCGGCCATGCGCCGGGCTCGGCGCTGCCGATCCGGGCTGGTTACCCCTGTCTTGTCCGAGTGGCACCCGGAAGACGCTCGCCATGCGTTCTCTCTCCCTATATCCGGCTATATCCGGCGTCGGCTACTGCGCGCCCGCGGTACGGCGGCGGGCGACCGCCTGAATCTCCAGCCCATCTCGTCGACGCTCGCGCCCACGATGGAGTTGTCGGGGGCGCGGCTGCCGGTGCCCGACACGAAGATCAGGTCACCCGCCACCCTGACGTGCGGGAACGTTCCACACGGTGTGGCCGGCTCGTCGAGCACGCGGGCTTCAGTCATCGCCGCCACCCGCGATCCTGACGCAGACGTTCGTGGGGGAGGTGTAGAAGCGCATGGAGTGCCTGCCGCCCTCGCGTCCGACGCCGGACAGGCCGACGCCGCCGAACGGCGAGCGCAGGTCGCGCAGGTACCACGCGTTGACCCACGCCATGCCGACCTTCATCCGCTGCGCGACCCGGTGGCCACGGTCCAGATCCCGGGTCCAGACCGTGGCGGCCAGTCCGTACTTGGTGTCGTTGGCCAGCCGGATCGCCTCCTGCTCGGTGTCGAAGGGGACCAGCCCCGCGACCGGGCCGAAGATCTCCTCCCGCATGACCGCGGTGGCGTTGTCCAGGCCGGTCCACAGGGTCGGTTCGATCCACGCCCCCTCACTCAGCGCCGAGGGCATGTCGGGAATCCCGCCGCCGGCCACGCACTCCGCGCCCTGACGGGTGGCCAGTGACAGGTACGACAGGACCTTGGCGCGGTGAGCCTGGGAGATCAGCGGTCCCATGGTGGTGAGCGGGTCGTCCGGCAGGCCGGGACGGAGCTCGGCCGCCAGCTTGGCGAGCCGGGCGACGACCTCGTCGAACACGCCGCGCTGGACGTACACCCGCTCCGTGCACAGGCAGACCTGGCCGGTGTTGGTGAAGATCGACCGTCCCAGCCCCTCGACGGTGCGGTCGAGGTCGGCGTCGTCGAAGACCAGCGCGGCGTTCTTGCCACCCAGCTCGAACGAGACCGGCCGGACCCACGGGGCCACCGCCTTCATGATCGACGAGCCCGTCCTGGACTCCCCGGTGAACGTCACCCCGTCGATGTCGTGGTGGGTGGTCAGCAGCTCACCGGCCGACCCCGTGCCGAAACCGTGCACCACGTTGTAGACGCCGTCCGGGACACCCGCCTCCGCCATGATCTCCGCGAGCAGGGTGGCCGAGGACGGCGTCTCCTCCGAGGGCTTCACCACGACGGCGTTGCCGCACCCGATCGCGGGCGCGACCTTCCAGGTGAGCAGGAGCAGCGGAAGGTTCCACGGCACGATGACGGCCACCACGCCCAGCGGCTTGCCGACCGCGTAGTTCAGCGCCCGGCCTCCGTCCGCCGTATCGGTGAGGTAGGAGTCGAGCCCCTCCGCGGCGATCGTGTCGGCGAACGACCGGAAGTTCTGCGCCGCCCGGGCGATGTCCAGTTCCCTGGCCGACGCGATCGGCTTGCCGGTGTCGGCGACCTCGGCGGCGAGCAGATCCTCGAACCGTTCCTCGATCCGGCCGGCGATCCGGCGGAGCAGCGCCGCGCGTTGTGCGACGGTGCTCCGCCCCCACGGGCCGTTCAGCGCGGCCCTGGCCGCGGCCACCGCGGCGTCCACGACCACCGCGTCCGCCTCGTGCACCGTCGCGACGGCACCGCCGTCGACCGGGCTGATCTTCTCGAACGACGAGGCGCCGTCGACGAACTCACCGCCCACGTAGTTCCGCAGAACCCGGGTCACCGCTCTCCCCTCCGCTCCGCGACAGGCGTGTTCACCGGCCGGCGTCGCCGTTCTCGACGGTGACCACGTCGGCCCCCGCCACCAGGGCGACGACCGCCAGGTCGATCCCGGCCGCGTCACCGCACGCGGCGGCCTGGGCCGCCTCGTCACTGGCGAGCAGGACGAGGTTCGGCGCGGCCACGTGGATGAGATCGACCGCTACGAGGGTCTCCGTCCCACCGACGGGCCGTACCGTCACGAGCCGGCGCTGCTCCAGGCCGGAGACAGCACGCTCGTTCCAGATACGGCCGGTGACCTCTGCCAAAATCACGACACATCAGCCTTTGTGCCGCCGGTCAGCAGCTCGCGGGTGCCGTTGTCGAGCAGCCCGACGGAGACGGCGTCCGGGCGGGGGTAGAGCTGCACCGAGCGCAGCTCCCCGTACTGCTTGACCGCGGCGGCCCCGGAGTCGAGCGACTGCCGCACGGCGGCGATGCTGCCTTTGACCGCGGCGGAGAAGTAGCCGGAGCCGATCCGCTCCACGTTGATCGTCTCGACCTCGGCGGTCTTCATCATCGCCTCGATGCCGGCGACCAGGGAGACGATCCCACGGGTCTCGATCAGGCCGATCGCGTTCTGTGAGCCTGTCATGATGCTCTCCTAACCGTCGATGAGGGAGGGGTTGGTCGCGAGCGCGGCGACGGGCACGCTCGGGTAGGCGAAGATCACGGAGCTGACCTTGCCGCGTGATATCGCCTTGGCGGTCTCGACCCCGACCTCGGTGGCCTCCTCGACCGTCGCCAGGTCCCCGCTGATGGAGACCGCGACGATGCCGCCGCCGAGGCGCATGGTGCCCTCGACCGTCACCTCGGTGGCCTTTACCATGGCGTCGACGGCGTCGAAGATGGCCACCATCCCGTCGGCCTCAATGAACGCAACTGCCTTACTCATCCGTGCACCTTCCTGACAGCCGGGCGGATCATGGACACCCCGCCGTCCTTCCTGTGGTGCCAGGGAACCTAAGCCACCTGACCAGGGCTCACAGCACCTTTGTCCGGCGGTGCCGGACGGGAGTGCCACCCGCCGGCTCAATTGCCGGATCACCAGGTGATCCGGCGGATCCTTCACGTGATGTCTCGCCGGAGCGGTGCTGCGACGGCGATGACGGTGGCGATCAGGGCATAGCCGAGCAGTACGGCGGCGCCGAGTGGCGCGGAGAGCAACGCAGTGGCCGAGGTGCCGGTCTGGCCGGCGACGGCGTCGGCCAGGTAGGTGAATCCGGTCAGCGCGGAGGTCGCGCCGCCCGGCAGGTAGGGGTAGACCGCCTTGACGCCGGGGATGAGCATGAGGACGGTCTCGATCATGTACAGGTAGGCGCCGACGGTGACGAGTGCCGCCACCTGGTTGCGCAGGATCGCGCCCACCGCCGCGCCGAGCAGGGTGTAGACGGCCATGGCCAGAGCGATGCGGGCCAGGAGTGCCAGGACGGTGCTCGTGGGCAGGCCAAGGGCGACACCCCTGAGCGCCGCCGCGGCGAAGAGGGCGCCGGCGGCGACGGTGCAGGCGATGAGGCCGTAGACGAGTCCGCCTCCGGTGTAGGCGAGGAGCTTGGCCACCAGCCAGGTCCACCGCCGGGGGGCGAACAGCGCCGTGGTGGTGATGGTCCGGTGCCGGTATTCGGTGGTCACCGCAGCCGTCCCGAGCAGGGCGGGGATGAACATGGTGAACCCGAGCAGGCCGAGCATGACGTGCACGCCTTCGGCCGTGTCCAGGCCCGGCATGGGCGGGGTGAAGTTCTCCGGCCCGATGAGCGCGAGCAGCCCGGTGAGGGCACCACTGCCGAGAGCGGCCAGCAGACCCCACAGCCACAGCCTGGTGCCGGTCAGGCGGCTCCATTCCGCCGCGATGAGAGCGATCATCGGTGGCCTCCGGTGAGATCGAGGAACGCCTGTTCCAGGGTGGGGCGTTCGGGGGTGATCTCGTGCAGTGCGATGCCGAGGTCCGCCGCGGCGGTCGCGACCTGCGCGGTGGTCATGCCGTGGATGCGCAGGGTGTCCGGTCCCAGGATCTCCGTGGGAACCGTGAGGTGACTTCTGAGCCGCTCTGCCTGCGGTGACCGGACAAGCACGGCTGTCTTGCCGTACAGCTCGGAGATGGGGCCGGTGGAGATCAGTCGTCCCTGATGTATCACCACGATGCGGTCGGCTGTCTGTTCGATCTCGCCGAGGACGTGACTGGAGATCAGGATGGTGCGGCCCTCGGCGGCCAGGTCGCGCAGGAAGGTGCGCATCCAGGCGATGCCCTCGGGGTCGAGGCCGTTGCCCGGCTCGTCCAGCAGGAGCACGTGGGGGTCGCCGAGCAGGGCGGTGGCCAGGTTGAGGCGCTGGCGTATACCGGTGGACAGGGTGCGGGTGGCGCGGCCGGCGAAGGCCGACACCCCGGTCAGCTCGGCGACCTGCAGGGCGCGGGCTTTGCCGTACCCGCCCATGCGGGAGTAGATCCGCAGGTGGCGCAGGGCCGTGTGGGCCGGGTGGAAGCCGGAGCCGTCCAGTACCGCGCCGACGGTCGCCGACGGCCTGGCCAGGTCGGCGTAGCGCTTTCCGTCGATGGTGGCGGTGCCGGAGGTGGGCGCGACCAGGCCCAGCATCATCCGCATGGTGGTGGTCTTGCCCGCGCCGTTAGGCCCGAGGAAGCCGGTCACCGTGCCGGGGGCGGCCTGGAAGGTGAGGTCGGTGACCGCGGATACCGGGCCGAACGCCTTGGTCAGGCCGCGTACCTCGATGCTCACTGCTGCACCTGCGTCAGCCGGCGCTGGATCTCCTTGGCGTCCTGGACGCCAAGGATCAGCTCGTCGACGCCCGCCACCCTGTGCTTCAGGACGATCCGCACGCCCGGAACGCCTCGGCGGGCGGCCACCAGCCGCTTGACGCCGCTGAAGGACGTCCACGTGCCGACCTTGGTGTAGCCGCTGACCACCAGCCCGGAACGCAGCCCCTTGGCCGCGGCGAGCGGCTGGTCGAGGTGGTGTACGTCGGCGATCGCCGCCAGGGGCACGTCCACCTGGCCGGCCCTGACGAACGGTCGCGTCCACGGCGGAAAGTGCACGCTCAGCGTTCCGTCGTGAATCCGTACCTGGATCATGCTGCCTCCTTGGCAAGTTGTATCTGTTCTATTAGTTCTATATCAGATAGGATGTCGATGTGCACCTGACACTTGACCTGGACAGCGAGGTCCCGATCTACCAGCAGATCAGGGACCGGGTCGTGGAGGCGATCGCCCGCCGGCAGGCGCGCGAAGGCGACCCACTACCTTCGACACGGCAGCTCGCCGCGGACTTCGGTATCAATTTCCATACCGTGAACAAGGCCTATGACCTGCTACGACAGCAGGGCATCATCCGGATCAACCGCAAGAGCGGCGCGGTCATCCGCCGCGATGCCGACACCGGCCCGCCCGAGGCCGGATTCATCGACGACTGGGAAGAGAGAATGCGGGTACTCCTGGCGGAAGCCACCGTTCACGGCCTGGACCGCGACGACGTGATACGACGCTGCGAGGCGATCGTGGCCGGCTTCGGGACACGGTCATGATGCTGTCCATCGCCGCCGACCTGGCTCTGGTCGCGCTGGTCACATGCCTCATGCTGGTGCTGCCCGCGCTGGCGCGGCCGACGCTGCCGTTCGGGGTGCGGGTGACCGCCGAGCGGGCAGGCGACCCGGCGATCGTCACCCAGCGGCGCGTCTACACCCGCCTGGTCGTCGCGGTGGCCGCCGTCGCCGCGGTGGTCTCGATCCTCACAGGGCAGCCGGCGGTGACACTCGGGGTACTGGTCGCCGCCGATCTGCTGCTGTACTACCGCGCCCATCTCAAGGTCCGCGCCGCCAAGAGCGGCGGGGGATGGGCGGGCGAGCGGCGCCAGGGCATCACCATGGACACGACCTTCCGCACCGACCCGGTCCGCGTGCCGTGGGTGTGGGGGTTGCCCGCCCTGGCCGTCGTGCTGCTCACCGCGGGGATCGGCTGGTGGTCGTCCAGCACCGTGGCCGGATGGTTCGAGCCTGTGTTGTCCCAGGCCGGGCTAACCCTGCTGGTCGTCGTCGTGATCCTGATCGTGTTGCGTGCCCGGCCCGACCTCGACGCGGCCCGGCCCAAGTCCTCGGCTCGCCGCTACCGCATCTACCTGCGCGGTGTGGCCACCTTGTCGCTGCTGTCCGCCGCCTGCCTCAATCTGAGCCTGCTCATCTGGGCGTTGCGGCAATGGGGGGTCGTCGGGAATGTCGTCGGGAATACGGTCGGGTGGCTGGTGGCCGGGTGCCTGCCGTTGGTCGCCCTGCTCGGCGGATGGCTGGTGTGGGAGACGAAGGTCGGCCAGGCAGGGCACCGCCTGCCCGCCCTGCCCGATGAACAGGAGGAGGACACCGGGATGGCGCAGCGCGACGATGACCGGTACTGGTTCCTCGCGGGCACGATCTATGCCAACCGGCGCGACCCCGCCCTTCTCGTCCACGCCCGGCTGGGCTCCTCCAGCTGGACGCTCAACCTCGGGCACCCCATCGCCTGGCTGCTGCTCGGCCTTGTCGTCATCGGCCTCGCCGGGCTCGTCCTGGCCACCGTGTTCGGCGGCATCGACCTGCCACAGAAGCGCGGCATCTTCTGACCGCCGGAGCCGCTCGGCCGGGATCCGAGGCTTGAGACTTGAGCGGGGTCGCCACCCACTCCTCGGCCGGGTACTCCTGGCGGGTGTAGCCGAGCTCGTACATCGGGCCGCAGGGATTGCCGTCGAGCGGGCAGTGCACGAGCGACGGGAACGAGGTGGCGGTGTGCAGGAGGGCCACACCGGCGGCGCCGATCCGGTTCGCGCTCAGGTCCAGCGACCGCAGACCGGCGAGCCCCGAGGCCCTGGTGAGCGCCTCGACATGACCGTCGTCGAGCCCCTGGCCCGACAGGTCAAGCGAGAGCAGCCGCGACAGCAGGTCCGAGGCGAGCAGGTCCGGCAGCAGCGGCGCGGCGTCGGTGAGCTTGACGTACAGGATCGGCGCCACCGCGAAGATCTCCGGCGCCCGTCGCAGGAAGGTCCGCGCGTCGATCGACACCCACTCGACATCCTGCGCAGGACTCTGATCGCCGCGATCACCGTCGACCGCGCGACGGCCAGGTCCTTGTTGGCCTGCTCGAACAGCCCGCGGATCGCGGAGGCCCGCTCGTGGCCCGCGCCGAGGTCCAGGATCATCGCCAGGTGGTCGGCGGTGCGCCCGGCCACATAGAGATCGGCGGCGGCCAGGCCGAGGCCGAGCACGACCTCCGCAACGGAGCCCCTGCCGACCCGGGCGGCAGCGGCGGCGCCGATCGCCCACCGGATGTCGGGACCGCACGGGCCGAGCAGTTCGTCGATCTCCCGCCTCGCCCCCCTGACGACGGGCGCGTCCTCCTCCACCAGGCGGTCGGTGAGCCTGTGCGCCTTGGCGAAACGGAGGTCGGTCCAGGAGGGCAGGGAGCCCCGGACGCGTTCGAAGGAGGCGGTGGCGGCCACGACACAGGTCAGCCCGCCGATCCGGATGGCCTGAGCGGCGGAGAGCATGCCGGGTGCCGGAGCGGTCGCCGCCGTCATGTCGAGGGGTTCCCGTCCGCGGCATGGAGCAGGAGCCGGACAAGCGGCAGCACCTCGGGCGGCAGGCTGCAGCTGTGATACCAGTAGGCCCGCCGCTGGCCGTACCTCTCGACGTGCAGCTCGTAGAACATCGAGTCGGGCACCGGCGGCGGGAACAGCCCGCGAACGTCCTCGGCGGGCAGCACCTCGACCAGTGCCTCCAGCTCACGCGCCTGATCGGCCGGCAGGTGGGACGCGTCCAGCAGGCCGTTGATCTCCCTTCCGGCGATTCCGCCGGTGCACCGCAACCGGACCCGTAACGTCGTGTCGTCCGCCATGAACACCTCTCGTCCGTCAATCGTCGTCCGTCATCGGGCGCGCGGCGCGCTGGTGACCTGACCGGGGTATCGCGCGGCCGATCCGGAGGCTCCCATGGGTACGGCAGATCGATTGCACGACACTTACAGACGACCGACCGCACTCCTCTGTCAAGAGGCCGGTTCGACCCGCGCCGACGGGCGGGGGAGAAGACGCGTTCGTGGACGGGGCCAAGAAGGGTGAGTTCGACTTCTGACCCTCGTTCCCCGGCGTACGGGAAAGTGCTGCCGGGGCCTTTCCCGTACGTCGCTGTCATCGCACCAGCGAGGCGGATGACGCAAGGCCACCAAGAGCGGATCTGACCAGGCCCGGCTGTGACCTTCGATCCAACCGGTTTCTCATCACGCTGCAAGTTCTCGTCCGCAGGATGGTCTCGTTGCTTCCTGAAAGGGCGAGATGTGCGGTTATGGAGTGTTCTGTTGTCGACGGCCGCGCTGTTGCTGGCCGGGGCGGTCCCGGCTCAGGCCGACGCTCTGGCGGACGGCCCGGAGATCTCGGTGGCGCCGGGCGGGGTGGAGCCGCCGTCGTACAGCGGCGTGTGCTCGCCGGGTGTGCGGTTCACCACCAGCGCCACGATCACCGCCGGCGGTCCCGGCACCGTGATCTACCAGTGGTCTGACCAGGGCTACGGGCGGTGGAGTCAGGTGGTCTTCACTGAGGCTGGGACGAAGACGGTGACCGGCGAAGCCATGACTCACTATGCCGGTGTGGGCCCGCAGAGCCGGACCATCACGGTGAAGGGCGCCAACCAGGCGCAGGCGACCGTCTCCTACCAGCTGTCCTGCATCGACCCCGTCCCGGGTAAGCCGCAGATACAGCCCGCGACCGACTACATCGGCCGCTGTGGCTCCGACGTCGTGCACACGATCAACGCGCAGATCAGCTCGCCGATCGCGCAGACGGTCCGCTACCGCTGGAATGGTTTCTACGGGCCGTTGCCGGGCCTGGAGGGCGAACGCGAGATCGTGTTCACCGAGCCCGGTACCAAGACCGTCAGCGCGCCTTTTCAACGCCTTCCCCTGTCGGGCACCAACGCCGGCAACACCGTCGAAGTGCAGGTCGTCAGCCCCGGCAGCGCGAAGGGCCAGGAGGTGTACTACCGGACGGTCTGTGTGAAGGCGGAGTTCACCTCGATGATCACCATCGCCGGCAACTGCAAAACCGGGGTTGCCTTCAAGTACAAGATGGACGGCTACATCGAGAGCAGCGCGATCGGGCAGATGTCCTACACCTGGGCGCATCAGCCCCTGGGGGAGGCTGAGTGGGCTCGCGACCCGTGGAAGCCCCTGTCCTTCGTCGACAGCAACAGCCCCGGCCGTCAGAGTGTCAGTAAAACGTGGAGCGCTCCCGGGGGCGAGTCGGGCGTGTGGCGCCTGGAGATCGCCGGTTCCGACGGCACCGTCGTCTCGCAGAGCCGCCCCTACCACGTCCCATGCGGCTGACGGCCCGCGTGAGCCGCACCGGCCGCGGCCCGACCCCGTGCTGACAAACGGATGCGTGAGAAGTCATCGCCGAAGCAGTTCGTCGTGCCACCGGCGGACCCAGGGCAGCACCTCGCGCAGTCCGGCGAGCAGCGGGGCCGGCTGCGGCTGCCCAGCCGTGGTTCTGCTCCCGGTCGACGATCGGAGTCGCCAGGGCCTGGGGCTGCTCGTGAATGTTTCCCAGCAGCCCGGCGGCGCGGCCCGGTGAAGATCTTGCTGTTTGTGGTGCCGGCCGGGTCTTTGATGTGTATGCCGTGGGAATGGTGGCGTCATGGAGTTGTTCGCCCCGATACCGCTGGACGAGTGGCGGGACACCAAGGCCACGCTGCACCGGTTCTGCCAGGTGGTGGGCAAGGTCCGGCTCACCGCCGAGGTCCGGCGCAACCACTGGTGGAACGTGCCGTTCCATCTCACCGGCAGAGGGTTCACCACCCGCCCGATGGGACAGGCGGACGGCAATCCGATCTTCACGATCGACTTCGACTTCGTCGGCCACCAGCTACTCGTCACCGAGTTGGACGGCCGGGCGGTGTCCTTCCCGCTCTACGGTCAGTCGGTGGCGTCCTTCTACCAGAAGGTCATGCTGGCGCTGGCGGAGCTGGACGTGCAGGTGGATCTGGACAGGCCGTGGCCGTTCGACCTGCCCGACTCCGGCCGGCCGTTCGTCGAGGACACCGAGCACGCGGCCTACGACCCTGCCA
Organism: Streptosporangium sp. NPDC006013; assembly: GCF_040614275.1. NCBI lineage: Bacteria > Bacillati > Actinomycetota > Actinomycetes > Streptosporangiales > Streptosporangiaceae > Streptosporangium > Streptosporangium sp. NPDC006013. The sequence goes on along the minus strand of NZ_JBEXUE010000031.1, from coordinate 18,323 downwards.
TGGCCAATCGCTACTGGCAGGTGCTGAGCCAGGTGAACCTGGTGCTGGAGGAGTTCGCCGCGGGCTTCTCGGGAAAGATCAGCCCGGTGCACCACTTCTGGCACACCTTCGACATCGCCTGCAGCCGTTTCTCCGACCGCCGGGTCGACCAGCCGCCGTCGGTCGACTCCGTGACGCGGGAGGCCTACTCGCGGGAGGTGATCAGCTCCGGCTTCTGGTTCGGTGACGACGCCTTCCCCGAGCCCGCCTTCTACTCCTACACCGCCCCCGAGCCCGAGGGGCTGGAGAACGAACCGCTCAGCCCCGGGGCCGCGGAGTGGATCGAGCAGCGAGGCAGCCATCTGGCCGTGCTGCGCTACGACGACGCCCGATCAGCGGCCGACCCGCGCGCCGCGGTACTGGCCTTCTACGAGAGCGCCTACCAGGCCGGAGCCCGGCGTGCCGGTTGGGACATCGCCTGGCTCGCCTGCCCCGGCGGGATCACCGACCCGCAACTGAGAACCGGACCCTGACCGGGAAGGTCCACCGGGTCAACCGTGGCGGCGAACCGGGAGAAACCCCGGATCACGCTGGGTGACCCGGGGTTTCTCCGCTCGGTGTGGTCGTGCGGTTGTCCGGCGGCTCAACCGCGGAGATCGAAGGCGCGGACGGTGGTCTGCTTGATGGTGTTGCCCGCCTTGTCCCAGGCCTCGACCTTGAGGGTGACGGCGCCCTTGGTGTGCTTGAGGGCGGGGTAGCGGGTGGTGGCGGTGTAGGTGCCGTCCTTGCTGGACTTGACCGAGACGGGGGTGTAGGTGGCGCCGTCGTCGGTGCTGGCCCACAACTTCAGGCCGGCGATGGCGGGCATCTTCGAGGGGGACGGGGAGTGGTAGGGGGAGACGGTGAAGGTGTGCGTACGGCCGGCGCGCACGGCGTTGGCGGCGTCCAGGGTGTCACCGAGGTCGTAGCCGACGAACACGACCGGGGCGGGCTTGCAGGGCTCCGCCTTGCCGTACAGCACTTCGAGGGAGCAGAAGGATCCCGGCAGGGGATCGGCCGAGACCGGGGTGGTGAAGGTCCACTCGGTGTCGTTCCGGTCGTTCTTGGCGGTCAGCCGGTAGCCGCCGGGGCCGTCCGGCAGGCTGAAGAGCGGCATGAAGTCGGTGCCGCCGACAGGGGTGCGCGGGATCTCCTTGCCGTCCTGGTAGAGGCGGACGTCGAAGCCCGGCTTGGACAGGTCGGTCGTCGGCCAGTAGTCGCCGTTGTACTTCCTGGCGCCCGGCGAGCCGTAGCTGGGCTCGAACTCCGCCCACAGCTTGCCGCCCTGGACGCAGATCATGCACCGGAAGAACGGGCCGATGTTCGCGCCCGGCTTGGCGAGCTTGTAGACCTTGTCGGAGCCGGTCGCGGCGCCGGGCGTGAACGGAGTGGTCATCCAGGACTGCTGGATGCGGACCGGCTTGTCGAACACCTCCAGGGCCCACTGCGGAACCCGGTCCTCCATCGGCGTGCCGCGCATCTCCTCCATGCCGTGCGACCAGAGGACCTCGGAGTCGAGCGGCCCGACCCAGTCGCGGCGTTCCCGCAGGGTGAGCCGGGGGCCGCCCCACCCGGTGAGCGATGTCGACATCGGCATGACGTCGTCGGGCTTCTGGGCGTACCGCCAGTCGTTGTAGCGCGCGGGGGCGACGGTGTGGGTGTCCAGGTCGACCCGGGCCAGGTCGCGCTCGGCGAAGGTGTAGTGCAGCGAGCGAGGCACCCGGCCCTCTTCGTAGGGGGCGAAGGTGTAGGTGTAGGGCGACTCCTCGGTGCCGGTCACCTGGATGGTGACCGGCTTGCCGCCGGAGAGCCGCTCGCGCAGGTCGAGCGCCTCGCGGGAGGGCAGGGACGCGGTGGGGACGCCGATGGGCCTGGCCTCTCCGGTGAACGGGATCTGGGTGAAGCCCATCGGGATCGCGCAGCCGGTCCCGGGCTGCGGGAAGTGCGCGATCGCGGCCGCGCCGGCGTCGCGGATCGGGCCGATCCGCTCGATCTGGACTCCGCACATGGGGCCGGACAGGCCCTGTGACATCGGTGCTTCCATGAGGACGAGCTTGCCGCGCAGGTCGCGGCCCGCGATGTCCTCGGGCCTGCCCTCGCCGACGTCGACGACCTCCAGCTCGCGGGTGCCGGTGAACGGCCGGAAGTCGGGAAAGCCGTCGCTCTGCTCGTGCACCCCGTAGGTGTTGACGCCGTGCAGCGCGGAGGCCGGGTGCAGGGTGAGCCCGCCCCGTCCGCCACGTCCGCGCACGCTCATGGCGACCTCGGACTTGCCGAGGGTGAAGCGGGTGTGGAAGCGGAAGGCGCCCTTGGTGACCTTCTCCGTGGGCAGGGCCCACACCCGGGTCCATGCGTTGTCAGGCCATACGAACCCCATGTAGGGGGTGCCGTTGCTGACGGTCCGCTGATACGCCAGGTAGGGGAAGTTGCTCAACGGTTCGGCGGGCTGCGGGGTGGTGAAACGGACCTCGGTGAGCTTCCGGGCGTCGAGCGTGATCTCGGTGTCCCCGGTGACTGTGAGCTCGGGCACGGACAGGAGTGCCAGGTTGCCCCGTTCGTCGTCGCCGACCCAGTCCATGAGCTGCGTCACGCTGATGACGCCCTGCGGGACGCGGACGACCGTGGTGCCCTCCTCGGTCAGGGTGGCCCCGTCGAGGATGCCTTTGCCGCCGGACACATCGATGGTGTCCTGGGCCCAGGGGCTGCGCGGCTTGCCGTCGCGGCCCAGGGTGTGGATGGTGAGCGTGGCCTTGGGGGCCTCACGCACCGCGCCCACCGGGGTGCGCAGCTGGACGCCGTCGGCGGTCGCGGTGACGGCGCCGGTGTAGTTGTCCAGCTTGGCCAGGGCCTTGGGGTCGACGGTGGCGGTGGCGGTCGCGGTGCCTCCGGCGGGCACGGTGAGCGTCGTCTCGGCGATGCTCAGCCCGCCCTCGACCGCGCTGCCGTCCGACGCGTGCAGGCCGGGGGTCAGGGTCAGGGTGACCGGCTGGTCCCCCAGGTTGGTGTAGGTCAGCTCCCGGGTCGCGGGGGCGGCGTCGGTCTCGACCGCGCCGAAGTCCAGCCCCGCGGTGGTGGCGAAGACCTTTTGGGTGTACGCCCTGGCCACGTCCACCCGGCCGGCGCCCTGCTTGTACACGCTGAGCGCGTCGTCCTTGGCGGTCGACATCAGCGCGGCCTTGATCTGCGTGCCCGTCCAGTCCGGGTGCTGCTGCGCCATGATGGCGGCGGCTCCGGCGACGTGCGGGGTGGCCATCGAGGTGCCGTTCGCGGCCGTGTAGTGCTCGTCGAGCGGGCTGCCCATCGAGGTGCCCGCGGCGCGCGCCGCGGCGATGGCCACGCCGGGAGCGGCGATGTCCGGCTTGAGGCCGCCACCGATGCGCGGTCCCTGGCTGGAGAAGGGGGCCCAGGCGTCGCTCTTGTCCACGGCGGCCACGGTCAGCGCGGCGTCGGCCGCGCCGGGGGCGGAGACGGTCTCGGCGCCCGACGCGCCGGAGTTGCCCGCGGCGATCACGAACAGCGTGCCGGAGGAAGCGCTGAGCGTGTCGACCGCCTGGCTCATCGGGTCGGTTCCGTCGGTGGCGCCACCACCGAGGCTCATGCTGATCACCTTGGCACCGGAGGCCGCGGCCCACTCCATGCCTTCGATGATTCCGGAGTCCAGGCCCTCACCCCCGTCGGACAGCACCTTGCCGACGATCAGTTTGGCGCCGGGCGCGACACCCTTGTGCCTGCCGTTCGCGGCCGCGCCGGAGCCGGCGATGGTGGAGGCGACGTGCGTGCCGTGGCCGTGGCCGTCCTGCACCTCCTGGCCGGGGATGAAGGACTTGCTGTCGGTGATCCGGTCGGCGAGGTCGGGGTGCTTGGCGTCGATGCCGGTGTCCAGGACGGCGACCTTCACGCCGGTGCCGTCGTGGCCGCCGGCCCAGGCCTGCGGCGCGCCGATCATCGGGACGCTCTCGGCGAGGTCGGCCTTGACCTTGCCGTCCAGCCACACCTTGGTGATGTCGCCGCGCAGCGTGTCCGGTACGTTGGCCGGCCCGGCGATCCCGTCCGCGCTCTTCTCGGGTACGGCCCGCACCGCGTTCCAGAACGTGCCCGCCTCGGCCTTGGTGACCTGGAGCGCGGAGGCGTTGACGCTCTCCAGGGTGAGCACCGGCTCGCTGGCCGGGATGGCCTTGGCGGACGAGGCGATGGCCTTGTCCGTGTGCTGCGGCGGGTACTGCACGATGACGGGCAGCTGCTTGGTCTTGTCGTCGGTGTAGCCGTTCTCGGCCAGGTAGGTGACGTTGAACAGCTCCCGGTCCAGGCGGCCGGCGTTGATGGCGGGCATGGCGTCGCTGGGGGTGACGTACACGCCCTTCGGGGTGGCCAGCGTGGACAACCGGGCGCTGGTGCCGTCGGGGCGGACGCTCGGCTCCGGGTGCACGGCGTACTTGCCGCCGCCGGTGTCGCTCAACCTCACCTTGTCCCCGGTGACCAGGGTGATCGTGCGGGATCCCGTGCCCAGCCCGGTCAGTGCGATCAGGCCGGGGACCGGCTCCGTCGCCGGGGCGGCCGGTGCGGGCTCCTGCTCCTGGGCGAGGGCGGCCGTGCCCGGCGCCACCAGGGTGCCCAGCACCATGGCCGAGGCCGCCAGAAGCGATCCTCCGCGCGTCACCTTCCGTCTCGTGCCGGTTCGAGCGGGGGTAGGGCCGGGGTCGCCGCCCGGCGGGGGATGGTCAGTGGAGCTGTGTGCAGACATGCGGAACTGCCCTTTCGGGAGCTGGGGGCTGGAGGTAGGGGGAGGTCAGAGGGGCTCGAACCCCTCGGGGGTGTCGTCGGGGAGTTCGGCGGCCGCCTCATCCGGCGGGGCGGCGGGGGATACCCGCCCTTCCTGGTCTGTGTCGGCCTCAGGGGCGGCATCGGCCAGGCGGCCATCCGTGGAGTCGGTTTCGGACATGCCGTCAGCGTCGCCTGCGCGGCACGTCGGGACTATGGGTAGGGCACCCCATTCGGAGGGCCGTAATCGGGTGGGGTACTACGGGGGTGGGTGGTGCCGTACGGGGCCGTGCCCGGCTCAGAGACCGTCGCGGTCGACGCCCAGGTGCATCCCGAGGGCGGCGCGAGAGCGGAGTCCGAGCTTGCGCAGCGCGGCGCCGAGGTGCTTCTCCACCGTTCTGGGGGATACGAAAAGCTGCTGGCCGATTTCCCGGTTGGTCAGTCCGGCGGCGGCCATTTCGGCGATCTCCCGTTCCCGGGGAGACAGCCCGCCGCCGTAACCCTGCGGGCCGCCGGGGTATCGCCCCTTCACCGCCACCCCGTACCTGCGGGCCAGCTGCGCGGCGCGGTCCAGATCCCATCGGGCACCCAACGCCTGAAACGTCGTGATCGCCGCGCGTAGCGGCTCCTCGGCCCGTGCGTCCGCGGCGGCGAACAGGCAGCCGGCCGCCTGTTCACGGGCCTGGGCCGCCTCGTACGGGGCGCCCAGCCGATCGTAGGCGGACCCGGCCGCCAGGAACTGCTCCGCGGCGGCCGTACGGCCGGCCGCCAGATGCCCGCGCGCGTGCGCCAGCGCGGCCGGAGCCAGCGGAGCGTCCAGGCCGTCGAGTCGCGCCGAGAGCCGGGTGATCAGATCGGCGGCCTCGTCGTGCCTGCCGACGCCGGCCATCGCCTCGGCCAGCGCGGGCACCGCCCGTACCGCCAGCGGCCAGAGCCCCTTGGTCTCCCACACGGTGACCGCCGCGCCGGTCACCGCGAGCGCGGCCTCGGCCTCGCCGCGTGCGCTGGACAGCCGGAGGAATCCGGTCACCGACAGCGGGAGCAGCTCGTAGCCGCCCAGGGCGACGGTGCGCTGGACGACATCGTGCAGGTCGCGCCGGGCGATGTCGAGCTCGCCGTGCGCGAGCGCCAGGCAGGCCGCGACCGTCTCGGCGGTGATCCTGTCGAACGGGCGGCCGCCGTACTCGTCGAGAAGCAGCGCGGTCTCCTGGTCCAGCCCGGTCCACGTGCCCCGGCAGTAGGCCAGGACCAGAGCGACCAGCCGGCAGCGGGCCAGCGGTTCCCGGGAGGATTCCTCACCGGCCGCCCCCTGTGACGCGGCGGTCAGGAGTTGGTCGGCGAGCTCGAAATACCCGGTGCAACACGCGCTCTCCGCGATGGACCGGTAGGCGTTCACCTCCTGGCGATGCCGCGGCCGGCCGCCGGTCCGCCGGCGGACGGCGTCGGTCAGCGCGGCCCAGCGCCGGTCGCCGAATCCGCTCAGCGAGGTCGCGACCTTGCCGAGCACGAAGACCTCCTCGACCGGATCGCCTATGGCGGGCACCACTTCCAGAGCCCGGTCCAGCCACACGGTGTGCTCGGCCAGCGTCACGGTCGCGTCCATCGGCCTTCCGAGCGCCGCCATCACCCACGCCGCGAGTTCGGGCCGGTCGCCGAGGTCGTCGACCGCCGCGATGAAGGCGCGCCGCTGCGCGCCGGGGGCGTCGCCGAGCCGCTCCTGCAGCAGGCCGATCAGGAAGTGCAGCTGCCCGCGCAACGGCCCCGGCTGCTCGGACTCCAGAGCCTCCGACAGCAGGTCGATCACCTCCGGGGGGCGCAGCACCTGGCCGGCGGCCCAGCCCAGCCGCACCGCCAGGTGTCCCCGGCGTTCGGGCTCCAGCGGGGCGTTCCGCAGCACGTCCTCCAGAATCCGCACGGCCTCGGCGTCGTCGCCCAGCTCCGACGCCTGGCCGGCGGCCTGCTCCGCGGCGTCCACCCACTCCCGCAGCAGACCGGCCTGGCGCAGATGGTGAGCCTCCTGCCCCAGCGGCACCGGCTTCACCGAGCGTACGGCGGCCGCCGCCCGCGTGTGCAGGTCCTGCCGCCGCCCCAGGGGGATCCCCCCGTACACCGCCTGTGCGGCCAGCACATGCCGGAAGACCACCGTCCCGTCCTGCTCGGCCAGCAGCCCCGAGACCAGCAGCTCATCCAGCCCGGCCACGGTCTCGGCCCGGGACAGCCCGCCCACCTGGGCCAGCACCGACACCTGCGCCGGCACCTGCAGCACCGCCGCCGCCTCGGCCACCCCGCGCGCCGCCGCGGACAGCCGGCCCACCCGCTCGCGCACCGAGTCACGGACTCCCGGCGGCACATCCAGCTCCGCCAGCGCCTTACGCGCCCATCGCCCGCTGCGCAGCTGGATCAGCGCACCTCGTTCCCGCAGCAACGCCAGCAGTTCCTGTACCGCCAGCGGCAGACCCGACGACAGCTCATGCAGGTGCGCCCCGAAGTCGGGGGTGACCTCCTTCGCGTCCAGGATCGAAGCCGCGAGCACGCCGGTCTGTTCGGCGTCCAGGGCCTCCAGCACGACATGGTGGTGGAAGACCGAGTCCGGGAGACGGCCCGTCGCCTCCCTGATCCCGGCTCCGACCTCCTCACCCCGATAGACGAGCACCACCGACATCCGGGCCGGCAGGGCCGCCAGCAGGTAGGCGAGGAACTCGACCGTCTGCTCGTCGGCCCAGTGCAGGTCCTCCATCACCAGCACCAGCGGTCCCAGCGCGCTCAGCACCTCCGCGAGACCGCGGAACAGCCGGTGGCGTTCGGCCGCCCGGTCGTCCAGCGGCTCCAGGGGCGGCGGCAGCACTCCCGCCAGTTCCGGTAGCAACCCCCGCAGAGCACCCGTGACCGGCGACAGCTCGGCTCGTGCCAGCAGCTCACCTGTGCCGCGCAGCGCCTCCACCACCGGCCCCAGGGGAAACGGCTCCCGGATCCGCCGGGCGCCCCCGACGAGGAACAGGCGACCCGCCGCATCAGGGTGGGCCGCCATCTCCGTCACCAGCCGGGTCTTACCGATGCCGGCCTCTCCCTCCAGCACCACCACGGCGGGCGGACGGCTCATCGCGGTCACCAGACGCCGTAACTGGTCCGCACGCCCCACCAGGATCGGAGAAACCACCCGTCCCGCGGCCGTACCGCCGTCCATCGCCATCCGGCACGCCTCCACTCACCCGGCCCGGCTCCACAACGGTCACCCGGACTCCAAGCCCTGAACCGTTACGATCCGGATCATTCAAACAGCAAGCTCCTGCCGCCACTACCGCCCCTCCCGGAACCGGCCGATCTTGGGACGTCGCCCGGCTCGCCTGCCCCGGCGGGATCACCGACCCGCAACCGAGAACCGGACCCTGACCGGCATCACCGTCCTCGGCACCGGCGATGGCGGCCGCAACGTGGAGGCGCTGCCCGACATGACCCTTCGCCGGACCCCGCACGGCAGCCGGTGGGAAGGCAGCCGCTCAGGGGCCGATCCAGCGGACCAGCTCGTCCAGCGGCAGGCGGCCCGAGGGGATCGCGGACCTGCCGCGAGGCGCGGGTGCGGGGTGACCGAGGGAGATCGCGGTCCTGACCTGCCACGGAGCCTCGACGCCGACCATCCGGCCGGCCCGCTCGGCGTTGGCCGCGGGGAAGAACGAGGCCGGGCAGCTTCCCAGGCCGAGGTCGTGCGCGGCGAGCATGAGGCTCTGGGCGGCCCGGCCCGCGTCGAACTCCGCGTCCTCACCGCCCGTGCCGTGGTCCACCGCGAGCAGGACGACCACGGGAGCGGCGGCCAGGTGAGCCGCGTAGCCTCCCAGCAGGCTCAACCTCTGCTGCAGGCCGCGATCCCTGACCACGACGAACCTCCACGGCTGGCGGTTGCGCGCCGACCCGGTCCAGCGAGCCGCCTCCAGCACCCGCACGATGTCGCCCGTCGGTACCGGTGTGTCAGCGAACCACCGGGTGGCCCGCAACGGCCCGCCCCTCTGCCCCACACTCATCTCCCCGATCCCTCACCGTGTCCTGCGCTCATCATCTCGAAAGACCGGTTCGGCCCCGCGACCGCCGCCGGTCAGCCTGGACGATCGTTCCGCCGCGAGCAGGCGCGGCGGTGAGTCTGGAAGGCCGGTGCCATCCGTACGCCGATCACGGCCCCGTCCGGGATGTGTCCGGCGGCGACGTCCTGAGGCTAGCGGTCGCTCCACTTGATCTCGTAGGGCTGGAGGGCGAACGACTTGCCGTCCACGGTCGTGGTGATCTTCGCGTCGGTGGTGTTGACCATCAGCAGCCGCCGCGGCTGCGCGAGCACCCGGACCTTGGGGTCGGAGGAGGTGACGTGCTCCAGTTCGGCTCCGGCCGGGAACCAGGTGGTGAAGTCGGCCACCAGCTTGCCGGTCGGGAGCTCGGCACCGGTCCGCGGGTCCCACATGCAGCCCTGGCAGGTGCCCTCCTTGACCTGCGGATTCCAGTACAGCGCGGTGGCGGCGCCGCTCTTGGCGAACTCGATCATCGAGGCGGCCTGGACGGCGAGCCGCATCGGCTCCGGCCAGGTGGTGTTGTCCTCGGGGACGAAGTACCACTCCGACCACCAGACCGGCAGGTCGCCGGTCTTGTCGCGCAGCCAGGTGGTGACCGCGCTGAACTTGCTCAGCGCTCCGAACGCGTCGGGCAGCAACTCGTGGGCGTCGGTCAGCGAGGCGCCGTCGACCACGATGAAGTCGGCGCCCTTCTTGTTCTTGAACCAGTAGTTGAAAGCGTCCAGGGCGTTCTGGTTGACGACTCCCCAGGTGCCCCGCAGCTCGGACTTGCCGGTCCTGTTGCTGTCGAAGCCGAGGTAGGGGCCGCCGATCTTGGCGTCGGGCCGGACCGCCTTCACCGCGTCGTAGACCTTGTTGTAGAGGTCGGTGTAGCCCTTGAAGTCCGCGGGTTTGGAGTGGTCCTTCCAGAAGCCCTTGAACTCGTTCCAGACCATGAAGTACTCGACGTCGCGGTACTTCGCGGCGACGGTCGCCGACAGCTTGGCGAAGTCGTCGAAGTGCTTGGGGTAGGGAGCGTCCTCCAGGTGCTCGGCCCAGGCCGAGTCCTCGGTCGGGCCTTCGGGGCCGCCCTTCATCCAGTCAGGGGCGCAGCAGAGTGTGATGATCTGTGTGCCGCCGGACTGCCTCATGAGGTTCGTCCGGCTGTCCAGGTCCTCCCAGTAGAACTCCTGCGGGCGTGGTTGGGGGTTGAGCGCCCCGAACCCCATGATGTGCTGGTTCTGCAGCATCGGGGTCTGGGCGAGCCTCCGGCTCACCTCCTGCTCGAACTGCGGGGTGACGTTGTTGGCGCTGACCCCCGTGTGGGTGAACCCCCAACGAGGCCATGCGGGGTCCACCGCCGGCGCTTTCTGGATCTTGCTGTTGGACGCCGCGGTTGAGGGGCCGGCCGCCGCCGTTGAGGGGGCGTCGGCCTGTCGCGCGTCGGGAACCGTCCGGTCCGGAGTGCCGCCGAAGGAACAACTCGCCGCCAGCATCGCCGTCATGACGGCTCCCGCGGCTGAGGCGACCGCCCGCCCGGGACGCCACCATGTCGATCCCCCAGTACTCGATGCCACCTGATCCCCACTCGATCTTCGTCGTCTACTTTGCCCAGAGCGTTCCACAGGCCGAGTAAAAGCGGTGTATGGGGATGCGGTTCGCAGGCAAACGTTATGACGGATCCGAAAGACGGGCGTGCTCGCCGGTCACCGCGGTACGAGAGTCCGCCCCGGACGCCTTGATCGGCGAACGAGGCAGGCCCTCACATCAGATCAGCGGTCAGTTGTGCACCTGCACCGATCCCGCGGTGATCTCTTGGGGATCGGCCAGGTCCAGGTCGTACTCCAGCGAAGGCCGGTTGTCGTAAAGCTTGGCCCGTACCGGGTAGGCCCCGGTCTTCAGGTCCCACACCACGAGCCTGAGCCGTCCGGGATCGTAGCCGTACAGGACAAAGCCTCGCCCGTCCGCCGTTTCGCCCTTCACGGCGAGCCGGTCGTCGGGGGTCACCACCAGCCATTCGAGACGGTCCGATCTGATCTCGAAGTCCGTTCCCTGCACGCGGACGGTGACCTTGCCGTTGCCCGGCTCGGGCCCCTGGTCGGCGGGCAGGTACTTCGGGTTGAACTGGAAGTGTGCCTTGCCCTCGACGGGTGCGGGCGAGACGAAGTGGCCGCCGCCGGTGGCGAATCCGGCGTCGGGGTCGTAGGCCACGACCATGGTCTGCCGGTTCCTGGTGCCCAGGTCGTCGTCGGTGACGGTGACGCTGATCGTGTACATGCCGGGGTGGGCGTAGCGGTGCGTGCGGTCGCAGCGCTTGCCCGTGGCGGCGAACTCCTCCCTGACCCCGTCGTCCCAGACGACCACGCAGGTGTGGGTGTCGTTCGTGCCGGGGTCGCTGACCGGCACGGTGACGGTGACGTCGGTGCCGGCGCGGTAGACCGACCACGGTTCGGGGCCGAAGCCGTTGAGGTCGGCGGTCGCCGAGCCGCGCAGCGAGCCGCCGGAGCCGGAGACCCTGGGGGCGACGTTGCGTACGGTCACGCTCGCGCGGTCACTGACCGGACCGTTGACACCGTCGCTGGCCGTCAGCGTCGCCACGAACTCACCGTCGTCGTTGCACGTGACGGTGGTGCGGGCGGCGTGCGGTTCGGCCACCACGCAGGCGGCGCCCGCGTCGGTGCCGGAGACGGGGCTCACGGTCCAGGTCAGGGCGGGTGTGGACTCGCGGTCGTGGGCGTAGCCGTTGAGCGTGATGCGGGCGCCCTCGTCACCGGTGACATCGGGCCCGGCGTTGGCCGTGGGCGGTTCGTTGACCGGGGCGGGTAGCGAGCCACCGCTGCCGCCGTCGGTGATGTTCACCCAGAACTCGTCCTGGACGGGCGCGTCGGGATCGGTCGAGGTGTGCAGGATGCGGTCGCCGGTGTAGTAGGCACGCAGCCTGCCGCCCGCGACGGAGTTCTGCCGCTGCGGTACGGGCCGGACCGAGAAGTCCCAGTCGGGGTGTGCGGCGCCCTCGATCGTGGAGGCGAAGGGGTACTCGTCGCACTGCTCGGCGGGCGGCTGGGGTGGCGTGGGCAACCACAGGTCGAAGTACCAGTCCCGCTCGGTGCCGGTGCGGTAGCAGGCGGCCTCCTTGTGCGCCTCGTTCGACCTGGCGACCGTGGTGTTCGCGGGGTCGTAGCGGTGCAGGCCCGGGTCGCTCTCGCTGCCCAGACGGCCGGGCATCTTCTTGTCGCGCGGGCTTGGCACGCCCGGCGGGACGAGTAGCGGGTAGGTGTCGTTGGGGAAGTCCTGGGCCGTCTTGATGTGGAAGGCGACCAATTCGAGATCCCTGTCGCCGGTGGAGTAGGTGATGTGCGGGAGCACCTCGCTGAAGACGCAGGCATTCGGGGCGTGCTGGAAGTAGGTGGCCGAGTCACAACGGATCATCCGGTCAGGAGTGTGGATGTCATCGATCATCTTGAACTCCCCCTCCTCGCCGGAGGTCAACCTGATGAACCACTTGTGGTACAGCACCTTGTCCTGGTAATTGGACTGGTCCTCATGGGAGTAGATGTCCCACTTGGCCCAATCTCCGCGATCCCAGTCCCCCCAGGTGCGGTCGATGCCGGAGAACGCGCCGTGGCAGTAGGTCGGCGACTCCTGGCAGTCGCCGACCGCGACGAAGGACTGGCCGGGCGCGGTGACCCAGTTGTCGATCAGGCCCCAGTCGTAGTCGACCGAGTCCTTCTCGATCCTGAAGTAGATCCGGGCCTTGCGTGTCTGGTTGCTGGACAGGCCGATGATGTTGTACTTGGCCTCGGTCGTTCCTTCGTGCTCCGGCGGCTTGTTGGTGTAGATCTTCCAGTAGTCGAAGATCATCGTGCCGCGCTGGCAGTACTGGAACCTGTTGTGGATACGGCCGACCGCGCTCTCCGCGCCCGGCAGCGACAGGCAGGTGTCGACGAAGCCGCTGTCGGGCTCGTCCGGCGGCTCGGCCAGGGCCGCGATCCTGCCCGCTTCCTCTTCGCCGTCACCGAACTCGGCGGAGTCGCGGTAGGACTTCTGACCGGTGGCGACCGCGACCTGCTTGGCCTCGCGCTGTGCCTGCTCCGGCGTGAGCGGCTCGGTCGCCTTCGCGACCTTGGTCCGTAACTGGTCCGCGGTGAGCGTGGTCCCGTCGGCGTACCTGAAGCTGACGCGGACCTCGCGCTCGGTCTTTGACTCCTCGGCCGCTGCGGGCGTGACCGAGGGGGTGACCTGGGATGACTCTGCGATGGCCGGTGGCGTGAGTGCTGCCCCCAGCACGACCACCAGCGCTAAGACCAGGATTTTTCGCTTCGAGCGACGTTTTCCCATGTGCCGTCTCTCTTCAGTTGAAGAAGATCAGTAAACGAAACGGCATCAACGTAACATTGATGATTTTGGTCATCAATACATGATTTTTCGGTTTTTGACGGCGACTGTCAGTCCGGTAGGTGAAGGGTTTCGGCCCACCACTGGACAGAAGACGTCTCCAAGCCACCCGAAGAACATCAACCCTGAGAGTCCCGCGAGTCCGCCGCGGCGCGGAAGCTCTCCGCCAGGCGCCTGAGGCCCGGTTCGATGCGCTCCGCCGGGACGACAGGGACCTCGGTGGCCGTGACCTCAGGCGGCGGTCGCCTCGATGGTGATCGGGGACGGCGACGGCCTCGGCTCGGCCGACGCGTCCTGCCGCACGGCTCCCGTGATATCGCGTTCGGTGCATTTCAGGGAATAGAGCCGTAGTAACTGGCACTTTAAGTTGAATTGTCTACTCGCACATAAAATGCGAAGAAGTCCCGTCGGGGTGGATTTGGTTTTCCCTGAAATGCCATCTGTTTGCTGACCTGAAAATGGGGGGTGCGTTTTCCTTTTTGGTGTGCGGGTATTTTCGATTCGAGTCACTGGAAATGATAAAAAATCGGATTCTCACTGCAAAGGGAAATGTGTTGATTCCTCATGGGAGCGAGCCGGCCGGGGGTCCTGTCAGCCGCCGCCTCTTGAAGTGTGCCGTCGTCGTGACCACGGCGGGGACCGTGCTGTTGAGCCAGGCGCCGGTGAGCGCGATGGCTGGGCCCGTGCCGGGCACCTCTGCCGGAGCGGTCGTCAAAGGTGGTGGTCCCGTCGAATTCGTCAACCACCGCGGGGAGTGCCGTCACGGACCGTGCCGCCGTTGCGGCCGTCCGTGCCGCCGTTGTCATGGATTCTGCGAGCGCGGACGGCGGGGACGTAAGGGGATACAGGGCGTTCCAGGGCGTCGAGGTCCGGAGGGTCCGGCGGGTCCCGAGGGCGAGCGAGGCCCGATGGGTTTCCCCGGACCGCAGGGTGAACGGGGCACGGAAGGTAGGAAGGGCCCACAGGGTGATCCAGGTTCGGCAGGTCCTGTGGGTCCGCAGGGTGAGAAGGGTGAACAGGGTTCTGCGGGTTCGCAGGGTGAGAAGGGTCCTGCGGGTTCGCAGGGTGTGCGGGGTCTGCAGGGTCTGATAGGTCTGCAAGGTCCGGCTGGTGCTCAGGGGCCGGCGGGTGAGAAGGGTGCTCAGGGTCCGGCGGGTCCGCAGGGTGAGCAGGGTCTGATGGGTCCTGCGGGTGCTCAAGGCGAGAAGGGCGGGAAGGGAGACCAGGGCGAACAGGGTCCTGCGGGTGCGGTGGGTCCGCAGGGCGAGGAGGGCGAGGAGGGTGACCCGGGCCCGCAGGGTCCCCCGGGGCCGGGAATCGATATCGATTCGGCTTTCAACGACAACACCGAATACCTCGGTTATGTCCCCGGCGACGGCCGGACCCTTCTGCGGGATCCGAGAACCACTCCGAACTGGCACGACCTCTCTTCGGTGGCCGGTTACCCCGGCAACGTGCTCGGTGTCACCCTGGCGGCGTTGGGAAGGCGCCTGTACGTCACCGTGCTGAGCGACAACGGCAGGGTCGCGCAGACGGCGTGCGTGGTCAATCCGACCCCCGGCAGCGGGGAGAACCCGGCATGGCCCGGCAACTGCGGTGCCTTCGCTTATCTGACGCCGCCCACGGGGCGGACAGCCGGGACACGGATCAACTGGACCGTTTACGAGGACGAGGACGAGGACGGGAAGCGGCTGAGAACACGGAAGCAGCCGAACACAGCGGGGGCACGGGCTTCCTGAACCGTCCTGTGACGCCGCAGGCGGATGATCACGAACATCCTTTCGTGATCATCCGCCTTTTCGGTTACCGGGGAGGCCGACCGTCCGGCCCCTCCGCCGTCGTGGCGGTCCTCGAAGGCGGTGAAGGCCGCCTCCTGCTCCCCATCGGCTCCAGCCTGGTCGCTTACCATGGTCGACACGCTTTCCGGTGTCACCGGCGGTCGCGGCGGCGGCGTAGCAGGTGCCGGGCGATCAGTCCGGCGGCCAGGACGACCAGGGCGAGGAGCAGGTAGTTGAAGTAGCGGGCGATCTCGTCGTACACCTCGCCGATGTAGTTGCCCACGGTGTATCCCAGCACCGTCCACACCGTGACCCACAGCACCGCGCCGAGGGTGTTGAACGCCAGGAAGCGGAGCCAGGGCATGCCGATGGTGCCCGCGACGATGCCGTTGACCTCGCGCAGTCCCGCGATGAAGCGGGCGACGACGACGACCTTGCCGCCGTGCTGTTCGAAGAACAACTCCGCCTTCTGGAAGCGTTCCGGGGGCAGCAGGACGTAGTGGCCCCAGCGGCGGATGAAGGCGCGACCGCCGGTGCGGCCGATCAGGTAGCCGAGGTTGTCCCCGGCCACCGCGGCCAGCACCGCGATCGGCACGATGGCGGCGAGGTGCAGTTGCCCGGCCCCGGCGTAGATCGCGGCGGTGAGCAGGATCGTCTCCCCGGGGACGGGAATGCCGAAATCCTCCATGAAGATCAGCGTGCCGACGGCCAGGTAGCCGTAGTGGTCCAGCAGTGGTGCCAGGTGGGCCAGCGGGCCGGGTAGCGGTGGGGCCATGCTGTCACTCTATGAGTTCGTTTGATTACTCTGTGCCCTGGTTCGGTGTGGGGGTGACCTGGGGTGCCGTCTTACTGGTGAACATTCTGATCTGTTTTAGGCATTTAATGGGCATATGCCCGATAGATGGCTATTTGGGGGGAAGGTGGCCAGTGAGCAGGCGGCATGAATCGCTGGGGCGTATAGCCGGCGGCTCATGCATCCGAATCAGGAGGTCCCATGAAGAAGGAACTTCTCGTCTCCGGGCTGAGCGTGCTGATGTTGAGCGCGCTCCCTGTCGCCGCGGGGGCGGCCACCCATTCCGCGCCCACCCCGACGCCGTCGGCGTCGTCCCCGGGCCACACGTCGTCACCTTCGGCCGGCGTGAGCGGCAAGCCGGTCGGCCCCGGCTGCTCGGCCCTGCCGCCCACGGGCAGGGGCAGCCTCAGCAACGCGGCCAGGGAGCGGGTCACCACCGCGGTGGCCGAGAACCCGGATCTGTCCACTCTGAGCACCGCCATCAAGGACGCGGGTCTGACCAACAAGCTCTACACGGTCAAGGACGTCACGATCTTCGCCCCTAACAACGCGGCCTTCAACCAGCTGCCGCCCGGCACGCTCAAGAAGCTGATGGCCAACAAGCCGGAACTGGCCAAGCTGCTGACCTACCACGTGGTCGAGGGCAAGAAGAGCCCGTCCCAGCTGGTCGGCGCCCCGCTGAAGACCATGCAGGGCGGCCAGATCACCGTCAAGGGCTCAGGCCAGAACCTCATCGTCTCCGGCAGGGCCAAGGTGGTCTGCGGCGGCATCGGCACCAAGAACGCCACCGTCTACATCATCGACAAGGTGCTGCTGCCCCGCTCGAAGTGAACCCGTGGGCGCTCGCGGTGACCATGAATCCTCGCCGGGTCTCCGAGGTGGCATGCCGGTGAACATGGCTCACCGCGTCGGCGCGGACACTCCGTGAGCCGGGGCCGAGTCTGGAAACCGTCCGGAGGGTCCCGTCCGGTCGGGGTGCCGCCGGTCGAAGCGCACACCGACGCCCTGGGCGCGGAGATCCGCGTCCTGTGGCGGGCCGCGCTGCGGCCGGTCACCCGGCGAGAAGGCGGCGGCGGGGGCAGAATTACCCTCAAACCACCTTAAAGGCGACAAATTAGATTATATCCGGCAAAATTGAGGTTGAGGGCTACGGCGACTACATCTCAAAACATGTACCTTATGTATAAATTTCATATAAATTTTACCCTAAAGTTGTTGGATGCGTAGAATGCATTGATTTGAGGCCTTGACGAAGATCCGTCCTCTGGTGAAGATTCTTGCCAATTGCGTACTTTCTGCCGGGCTGACCCAATACCCGGAGACGTGCGCCAACTGGAGGCATCTCTCATGAGGAGTTCCCTCAATGGCAGGAGGCTCGGCCGTGTCGCGGCCGTGCTAGCCCTTCCCATCGCCCTGAGCCTCGGCTCGCTCCCCGTTCTCGCCGAGCCGTCCCCGCCGGCCAGCGAGATTGTCCCCGACCGTCAGTCCAGCACCGAACAGAACGGCGTGGCGCTGCTGCGCGTCATCGTCCCCGACGAGGCCGGCATCGACCGGCTCAACTCCATGGGCGTCGACCTCGCGGAGTACAAGAAGCCCGTCGACGGCGGGTTCGAGATGCACGCGATTCTGAGCCCAGAGGAGGCTCAGAACCTCCGTGATCTCGGGTTCAACATAGTCGGCAAGATCTCCGACCAGACGGAGGTCGCCGATAACTTGATCCAGCGGCGGGGCGCCGTCGCGGCCGAGATCCAGGCGGCGGCGGAGGTCGACACGCTGACCCCGCTCCGCGCCGAGTGGTTCACCAGCCTCGACGACCAGAACTTCCTGTCGATCGAGGTGAAGTCGAGCGCCATCGACGCGGCGACGGTGCTCACCGTCACCTGGGACAGCGGCAAGGGGACGGCCCCCGACTCGGGCGGCACCGCGACGATGTCGCGTTTCACCGACGCCGGCCAGTACATGTACCACCGGTTCAGCTCGCCGCTGGCCCTCACCGCGGTTCCCACCAAGGCCACCATCACCAGCAACCGCGGCGGTACGGTCACGGTTCCGGTGACCAAGTGGCTGGGTGAGAAGCGCAAGGCCCCGAAGAAGCACTACGTTGCGGACTTCGTCGACCGCTACATGGACCCGACCGAGGTGACCAACCGGATCTCCGGCCTGGCCCAGGAGTTCCCGAAGATCTCGCAGATCGTCAATCTGCCGTACAAGACGAACGGCTACCGCCGGGCGGCGCAGGCCCAGTTCGGCACGGTCGCGGCGAGCACGCTCTACGTGACCTCCAAGGCGTACGGGCACGAGGGCGGCAACGACATCAGCGTCGCCCTGGTCAAGCCCGAGGCCCCCTCCAGCGCGCTGAGCGTGTCGGTGAGTGGCAAGGACGTCGTGGTCAACCTCGGCACGAACGAGTCCTCCGCGATCAGCAGCACCGCCAAGGCGGTGGTGGACGCGCTCAACGGCAACACCGCGGCGTCGGCGTTGCTGACCGCCGCCACCTACCGGCAAGGCCGGGAGCCGCGGCCGTATGGCGTTCGGGATGCCGCTGCTCCG
>NZ_JBEXUE010000030.1:0-38278 GCF_040614275.1 Streptosporangium sp. NPDC006013 | reverse complement strand
TGACAATCAGCCCCGTCCGGGCGATGACCAGCCAATATCGGTTGGTGCTGAAGGTTCCACGCCTTCTCCTACCCCCTCTCTGCCAACTGCTATGACCGAGGTGAGTCCCACCGTTCGACGCTGACCGTCCATGCCGCATCCCGGTCCGGAGGAAGGGAGGGACATTCCAGCTCCGGGGCGCGTTCCGTGACCCGGAATTGTCGGTGCCGGACGAGATGATGGGATCATGACCGACGCACTCCCCAGCAATCTTCTCGCTGATCAGACTGCCTACGCCGAAGCCGTTCAGCTCGCTCTGGACGCCGCCGCGGCCTATTACGGAGACGGCACGTCCGCGCTGGACGACGACGCCTACGATCGGCTGGTCCGGGGCATCCAGGCCTATGAGGCCGAGCATCCCGATGAGGTGCTGCCGGCCTCGCCGACGGGCAAGGTGGCCGGTGGCGCGGTGGTCGGCGATGTGCCGCACACGGTGCCGATGCTGAGCCTGGACAACGTCTTCGGTGCCGAGCAACTGGTCGACTGGGCCGCGTCGCTGGAGCGCAGGCTGGGCCGGCCGGTCACGGCGTGGAGTGTGGAGCCGAAGCTCGACGGGCTGGCGATCACCGCGCGTTACCGAGGCGGGCGGCTGGCGCAGCTGGTCACCCGGGGGGACGGCACGGCGGGTGAGGACGTGAGCCATGCGATCGGCACCATCGTGGGGTTGCCCGCCAGGCTGGCCGAGCCGGTCACGGTGGAGCTGCGCGGTGAGGTGATGATGACCACCTCTCAGTTCGAGCAGGCGTGCGCCAAGCGCCGCGCGCACGACGGCACCACGTTCGCCAACCCGCGCAGCGCCGCCGCCGGCACGCTGCGTGCCCAGGACCGGCCGTACGTGTGTGAGCTGACGTTCTTCGGCTACGGCGCGCTGCCACACCCCGACGACGCCTCCGAGCCGGCCGTGCGGCTGCGCGGGCTGCCGCACAGCGAGGTCATGGCCTGGGTCGCCGGACAGGGCGTGCAGACTCCCGCCGTCACCGACGTCGGCGGGATCGTCGCCGCCACCCTGGAGCAGGTTCAGGAGCGGGTCGAACAGATCGCCGCCAAACGAGCGGATTTGGCGTTCGGTATCGACGGCATCGTGATCAAGTGCGATCTCGCCGCGGACCAGGCACAGGCCGGCTTCAGCTCGCGCGCGCCCCGGTGGGCGATCGCCTACAAGCTGCCTGCCACCGAAAAGATCACCAAGCTGATCGGTGTCGAGTGGAACACCGGCCGCACCGGCGTCATCGCCCCGCGCGCCGTGCTGGAGCCGGTCGAGCTCGACGGCAGCGTCGTCACCTACGCCACGCTGCACAACGTCGCCGACATCACCCGCCGCGGCCTGATGCTCGGCGACAGCGTGGTCGTCTACAAGGCCGGAGACGTGATCCCCCGGGTCGAGGCCCCGGTCGTGCACCTGCGCACCGGAGCCGAACAGCCGATCGCGATCCCGCAGGTCTGCCCGTCCTGCGGCGACGCGATCGATGCCTCCCAGGAGCGGTGGCGGTGCGTACGCGGGCGTGCCTGCCGGGCGATCGCCTCCATCGGCTACGCCGCCGGCCGCGACCAGCTCGACATCGAGGGCCTGGCCGAGAACCGCATCCAGCAGCTACTGGACGCCGGGCTGATCGCCGACTTCGCCGACCTGTTCTATCTGACCCGCGAGCAGGTGCTGGGCCTGGAGCGGATGGGCGAGACCAGCACCGACAACCTGCTGGCCGCCATCGAGCGGGCCAAGGCGCAGCCGCTCAGCAGGGTGTTCTGCGCGCTGGGCGTGCGCGGCACCGGCCGTTCCATGAGCCGCCGCATCGCCCGGCACTTCGGCAGCATGGACGCCGTCCGCGCGGCCGACGCCGAGGCGATCCAGGCGGTGGAGGGCATCGGCCCGGAGAAGTCACCGGTGGTGGTGGCCGAGCTGGTCGAGCTCGCCGACCTCATCGACAAGCTGGTCAAGGCCGGGGTCACCATGACCGAGCCGGGCTGGACGCCCCCCGCCGACCCCGGCGCCGACCCCGAGGCGAGCGGCACGTCCGAGCTGCCGCTGGCCGGGATGTCCGTCGTGGTCACCGGCTCGATGAGCGGGGCGCTGGAGGCGCTGACCCGCAACCAGATGAACGAGCTGATCGAACGCGCCGGAGGCAAATCCTCCTCCGGCGTCTCGGCGAAGACGTCACTGCTGGTGGCCGGGGAGAAAGCGGGCTCCAAACGGGCCAAGGCCGAGAGCCTGGGCGTGCGGATCGTCGGCCCGGAGGAGTTCGCCGACCTCATCGGCCCGTTCATCTGACCAGGCCTGCCCAAACTCGATGGCTGGGCAATCGGCTCATCCTGGCGGGTCGCATCTCCGGACGTTTCATCGATGAGCGGTACCTCGACGCCACTCGGCCACTGCAGTCGCGTGGTTCGGAGTCCTGGGATGATCATCGTGATCGGTCCTGTCGGCTGATCCACTCCGCGATGCGGTGCAGCAGGATGGTGGCGATGGGAAGCGGGGTGGCCGACAGTACGGTGGCGTGGAAGGCGTGGGGCATGCCGTCGTAGATGTCGAGACAGACGTTTCCTCCGGCGGCGGAGACGGCTTCGGCGAAGCGCCGCGCGTCGTCGAGCATCACCTCTTTCGAGCCCACCGCGAGCAGCAGCGGCGGCAGCCCGTCGAGCTCGCCGTGGAGGGGAGACTGAGGTGCTCGGTCCGGCTGTGCCCCGGCCAGATACTGGGTGCGGACATGGTCGAGTACGGCCCGGTTGACGAAGTCCTGGCCGTCGTTTGCGTCGATGGACGGGCTGGACAGGGTGAGGTCGGTCTGCGGGGAAATGGCCACCGCCGCCGCGGGGAGGGGATCGCCTGCCTGCTTGAGCACGAGCAGCGCCGACAGCAGCAACGTGCCCCCGGCGGACTCACCCGCCAGGATGATCCGTGAGGCGGGCACGTCCTGGTCCAGCAGGCTTCGATAGGCGGCCACCATGTCGTCGAGCGCGGCCGGATACGGGTGGGCGGGGGCGAGACGGTAGTCCACCGCCAGGACAGGGCGGCCGGTCGCTCGGGACAAGCGATAAGCCATGACCTGTTCCAGGTGAGGGTTTTTGTATTCGAATCCGCCCCCGTGAACGTAGATCGTGACCCCCGCCTCACTCGCCGTCTGGCCTGCCGGGTGGCGGGGAGCGGTGACCCATTCACCGGGAATGCCGCCGGTG
Source organism: Streptosporangium sp. NPDC006013 (assembly GCF_040614275.1). Lineage (NCBI taxonomy): Bacteria > Bacillati > Actinomycetota > Actinomycetes > Streptosporangiales > Streptosporangiaceae > Streptosporangium > Streptosporangium sp. NPDC006013. The sequence continues at coordinate 35,068 of NZ_JBEXUE010000030.1, read as the reverse complement.
TGCGGCAGGGCGGGCGTGAGGTCGGCGTCGGCGGGCAGGACGGGGGGACGGGACTGCAGAGTCCTGAGCTCCGCCAGAGCCGCGGCACTGTCGTCGGGCGTGGTGGGGATGTGTGTGACGTTCAAAACGTGATCCTTCCGCTGTGCGGGTGATGGGGTATGGACCGACACCTGCCCGGTGTGGCTGAAGCTCGTTGACGGGACAGGTCTGGTGATGAGAGCGGTCACCAGACGGCGCGCGGCACGTGCGGCCGGTCGGCCCGGGTGAAGGCGCTGATGGCAGCGTGGTGGTGACCCGCTTCCCGCGGCCCGGCCGGCGCGTTCGGCAAGCGGCACGGTGCCACCGGAACGGCCGGCGCCGGCTGGTTCAGGTGGTCATCGCGTTGGGAATCGGGGCTTCGTAGGTCAGCTCCGCTGTGAGCCGGTCGACCTCGGCAAGGAGCGCGCCGGGGTCGGGCCCGTCGCCGGAGATCAGAACCTGCAAAGGGTGTCCCGCTACGGCCCGGCGGGTGGCCCGCCGTCGACGGGGTTCAGGGCGATGACGGGAATGACCCGCCTCGTCCTGGCCTGGTAGTCGGCCCATCCGGGATCCGACTCCACCGCACGGGCGAAGAGGCGGTCCCGTTCCTCGCCTTCCAGGACGACCGCCTGCGCCTGGTAGGTGAAGACCCCGTCCTCCACGGTGACGCGCGGGTCGGCGAGGAGGTTGTGGTACCAGGCCGGATGGCTCGGCGCGCCCCCGGCGGAGGCGATGATCAGCTTGCGCGCGCCGTCCGGCAGGTAGCCGACCGGGGTGGTACGGCGCGCGCCGGTCCTGGCCCCGGTCGTCGTCAGAAGGAGTAACCGGCCTCCTTCGAAGGGGCCGCCGACCCGGCCGGCGTTGGCACGAAACTCTTCGATGATCCGCTGATTGAAGTCGTTGGGCATGCTCTGCCTACTCCAGGCGTGGGTGAAGCGCGAGGGTGCGCGGTGGAGATGAATGATGCGGTACGGGGGGTACGAAGCCGCCGCACGCCGACTCGGCCGCGGGCATGGAGCCTCGATGAGTACGCGGGGCAGTGGGCCGCCGGCCGGTCACCGGCCCGTCGGATTCGAGAAGAGCTCACATGCGAAAGCGGTGCTCAGCACCACCGAATGCGGGAACGGCGCGCGGGCGCGATGCGGTTAGGCGCAGCCTGTGAAGTGAGAGGTCACGACATCATCCCTTGTTACGGCGCCTCCATGCCACCGCCGTCCTCCAGGTCGGCGACACGCGACGTGGATCATTACAAGCCCTCACGGTGAACGTTGTCAAGGCGTGGATTCGAGGCCCGGGGTGGCATACTCGGCGGCATGCCGCGCCCCTTCCAGCAGGTCGACGTCTTCAGCACCACTCCATACCGGGGTAATCCGGTCGCCGTCGTGCTCGACGCAAGAGGGCTGACCACCGAGGAGATGCTGGAGTTCGCGCGCTGGACGAACCTGTCGGAGACCACCTTCGTACTGCCGCCGAGCGTGCCCGGCGCGGACTACCGGGTGCGGATCTTCACGCCGGGCTCGGAGCTGCCCTTCGCCGGGCACCCGACGCTGGGCACCTGCCACGCCTGGCTGGCGGCGGGCGGGACGCCGGGCGGGGCCGACGTGATCGTCCAGGAGTGCGGGGCGGGGCTGGTGCCGGTGCGCCGGACCGGATACGGGCTGGCCTTCGCCGCGCCGCCGCTGCTCCGCTCGGGGCCGGTCGAGGAGCCGGTGGTGGAGCGCGTCGCGCGAATGCTGGGCATCGGCCGCGCCGAGATCCTGGACGCCGAGTGGGCGGACAACGGGCCCGGCTGGGTGGCCGTCCTGCTGGCGAGCGCGGACGAGGTGCTCGCGCTGCGGCCGGGGTTCGTGGATCTCGACGTGGGCGTGGTCGGCCCGTATCCCGAGGGGTCGCCGGAGGCGTTCGAGGTGCGGGCGTTCTTCCCCAAGGACGGCGCCACGGCCGAGGACCCGGTGACCGGGAGCCTGAACGCCTCGCTCGCGCAGTGGCTGCTCCGCACCGGCCGCGCCGAGGCACCGTATGTGGCGAGTCAGGGGACGGTCCTCGGGCGTGCCGGGCGCGCCCACGTCTCCCGGGACGCCGACGGGACGATCTGGGTCGGCGGCGGCACGATCACCTGCATCACGGGCGATGTTGAGCTGTAGACGTGCCGTGCCTGATCGCCTGCGAAGGCGCCAGTCGTACGAGAACCACGGGGTCGCTGCGGGGGCGAGGGCCGTGCGCCGCCTGCCCGCCTCTCGGCGGCCGCTCAGCCGAAGTACTCCGCCACGATCCTGGTGTGCAGCGGGAACGCCAGCTCCCTTGGCCCGTCGATCAGCAGCCACTCCGTCGTCTCGGCCGTGGGCGTGACCGGCGGGAGGGTGGCCGAGCGGGTCCTTGGCCCCAGAGCGAAGATCAGTACGGTGCCGTCGGGGGCGCTGAGCACGTCGAGGAGGCGCACCTCGTCCGTGTCGACGACGATCCCCGTTTCCTCCCGGAGCTCCCGGACGGCCGCCTGCTGCCAGGACTCGCCCATGTCGACGAAGCCGCCGGGCAGGGCGAGCCCACCCCGGTGCGGTTCGATGTCACGGCGGATCACCAGCAGGCCGTCGTCGACCGGCAGCACCATCACCGCGACCGGCAGCGGGTTGAGGTAGGAGGTGTTCCGGCAGCCGGCGCAGGTGCGCGGCCAGTCCTGGCCGGGGGCGAAGACCGCACCGCAGAAGGAGCAGTGCGAGTTCCTGATCGTCACGATCGTGAGACTAGACCAGCACCCCGTACGGGGTCGATGGCCGGTAACGGTGACCAGCCGCGGCAGAGGCCGTCGATGGCGGCGCGGAGGCGGCCATGGCACGGCGGGTTCGCGACCGGGGAGAGCCGGTGGTGCGCGGCTTACGCGCCCCAGGACCGCGCGCCCCAGGACCGCGCGGTCAGGGAACGCGTGTCCCTGGTGCTGTGACCGGGAACGTTCACCGGGGTGTGGTCTGCCGAAATCCGTTTTGTGCCGTAGGGGAGAGGCCCTACTGTGGCGGGGTGGCGACTCGGATGATCATCATCAATGGTGGTTCCAGCTCGGGGAAGTCCGGGATCGTACGGTGCCTGCAGGCCGTTCTTCCAGATCCGTGGCTGGCGTTCGGCGTCGATTCATTCGTCGACGCGATGCCCGCGAGGATGCAGGCGTCGGACGCGGGGATCGAGATCGCGGCGGACGGCGGGGTGAGCATCGGGGCGGACTTCCGGGCGCTGGAGGCAGCCTGGATGGAGGGTGTCGTGGCCATGGCCCGTGCCGGCGCCAGGATTATCGTCGATGACGTCTTTCTCGGCGGAGCCTCGTCCCAGCAGCGGTGGCAGAAGGCTCTGAGCGAGCTGGACGTGCTGTGGGTTGGTGTGAGGTGTGAGAGTACGGTCGCCGCAGGCCGCGAGGTCGCACGTGGAGATCGGGTCCAGGGTATGGCCGCGTCGCAAGCGGATGTGGTTCACGACGGTGTGATTTATGACCTGGAGGTGGACACGACGCATACCGAGTCCCTGGTGTGCGCGCGGACCATCGCCGCCTGTGTCAGCTGATCCACGGATCAGCTCCCGGCCGCCCGGCGTTTGGCAACGGGCAGCTCAAGCTGCGGCGGTGCTGGGTGGGCCTCCCCACCGGATGCCTTTCTCACTGCGGATATGGGCGCGTTCGCGGCGCTGGGCGGCGAGGACGTCGGGGTGGTGGGTGTAGGCGTTGCGTCAGTACAGGTAGACGTGCAGGGCGCGGGTCTGCACGGTGTGGTTGGGGTGGGTGGCCGGCAGCCGGGCCGGGCGGCCCTGCGTGGCCCGGCAGGCCCCGGCGACAGGCCAGCTGCCCAGCGGGCCGAACTCGTCGAAGGCGAAGGTGAGCTCGGGCCGCTGCGTCGGGGCGCACTCGATCTCGTCCAGCTTGGCGTCGAAGTCCGGGTCCGGGGATTCTTTCCAGGTCTTGGTGCGCTGGAAGGTGACGCCGTGGCGGGCCAGCAGGGTGCGTAACGCCTCCCTGCCGAGGGTGAAGGCGCGGCCCGGCAGCCGCACCGTGTTGCCGCCGGCCGAGGCCAGCAGGATCATCGCCCGCCGATATCGGACCGTGCTCATCGTGCCGCGCCGCACGATCCGCTGCAGCTTATGCCCTTCCTGGTCCGTGAGCCTGCGTACCTTGACCGGTTGCGTCACCCTGCCTCCCAAGCGCCGATCGAACGTGATCAGCACCCATCCAACCGGCACGAGCGTCCTACACGCCAACCCAGTGATCGTTTCCGGTCACAGCACCAGCGGGGTCTGTCAGCCCTCCTCGTGCCTACTTGTGCCGCAGCCGCAGCAGCTGCTTGCCCAAGTTCTTGCCGTCGAAGAGCCGGTTCATCGTGTCCACCGCGTCCTCGACGCCGCCCTCGTGGACGTCCTCGGCCCACACCAGGCGACCCTGCCGGATCCAGTCCACGAGCCGACGCGTCGCCTCGTCGAACCGGTCGACGAAGTCGGTGACGATGAACCCTTTCATGTCCGCGCTGCGCACGGTGATAGTCGACAGGTTAGTGGGCCCGTAGGCCACCGCCTCGTCGGAGTACCCGCTCGAGATCCCGCCGCACATGACGACCGTGCCGCGCTGCGCGATGTTCGCGATCCCGGCCTCCAGGATCCGGCCTCCCACATTGTCGTAGAAGACGTCGACGCCGTCGGGGGCAAGCTCGTGGGCCCGCGCTCTGACGTCTTCGGCCTTGTAGTCGATGACGTCGTCGAAGCCGCCGACCTCGGAGAGCCAGTGCACCTTCTCGGCGCCACCGGCGATGCCGATCGTGCGAGCGCCCGCGAACCGGGCCAGTTGCCCGGCCACCGACCCGGTGGCACCGGCAGCGCCGGAGACCAGGACCACGTCACCCGGGCGAGGAGAGGCGAGCTGGAGCATCCCGAAGTACGCTGTGAGGCCCGTGGTGCCCAGCACGCCCAGCGCCGCCGTCACCGGCACGCCCTCGGGGACCGGCCGCGCGACGGGCGTACCCACCGCGGCCGCGTGGATGTGCTCCAGCAGCGCCGCCGAGTGCGACCCAGGCTGGGCCACCACGTGGGTCTGCCAACCGAAGTTGCCGGTCACGACGGCGCCGACCGGGAGCTCGTCGGTCTTGCTGACGACGACCTCTCCCACCGCGTGACCTCGCATGACCTCGCCCAGCGGTACCGGCGGCGCGTACGACGGGCCGTCGTTCATCCAGCCGCGCATCGCCGGGTCGAAGGCCAGCCAGTCGACGCGGACCAGGACCTGGTCGGCGCCGGGCTCGGGGACGGCCACCTCGTCCAGCACGAAGTCGTCGAGGGTCGCGGTCCAGGTCGGCCTGCGGGCGAGCCGCAGCTGTCGATTGACGAGTCGAGTCATACGGGCCAAGATACCCGAAAAGGTCTAAACGCTCTACCAATAGCACGCATAGGAGGCGTCGAATGGTGGCTCACCCCTCGCGACCGGTCATCGGTCTCACCTACTCCTCGACGGATCTCGAACGGTTCTCCCTGTGGCGCAACATGCTGCACGGGTTCGCCGAGGCAGGTGCGGTGACGCTGACCATCGACTGCCACCAGCCTCACGACGACATCGCGGCGGTCGTACGCCGCCTCGACGGCCTGGTGGTCAGCGGGGGCGCCGACGTCGACCCGGCCGCGTACGGCGCGGACCCCGGTGACCCGGCGATCCGCGACATCGACCCGATCCGGGACCGCAACGAGCAGGCCGCGCTGCGCGCCGCGCTCGACGCCGGCCTCCCGGTGCTGGCGATCTGCCGTGGCCTGCAGCTGGTGAACGTCACGCTCGGCGGGACCCTCTATGCCGACCTGAACCGCGACCTCGCGGGCGAGGTCGCCCACGAGCTGCGCGAGGAGGCGCTCGCGTGGCCGCTCCATATGGTGGACGTCACCCCCGGATCGCGCCTCTCGCAGTGGCTGGGCGGCATGAGCGGGCGGCTGGCCGTCAACAGCGAGCACCACCAGGGCGTCCGCCGGCTGGCCGACGGGCTGGTCGCGACGGCGGTCGCCGACGACGGCCTGGTCGAGGGCGCAGAGCTGAGGGACCATCCGCTGGTCGCCGTGCAGTGGCACCCCGAGATCCTGTGGCCGAACGAGGAGCACGCGCTCCAGCTCCTGAGCGGCTTCGTCGACGCGTGCCGGACCGACCCGGCGGCGGATCAGTCGGTGTCCGCCGGCGCGGGGGTCACGACCGTCGTGACCGACTAAGCCAGGACGGCACGGGCGCCCCGACGCTGGTGAACGCCTCGTCCGGCAGGAGCGCGGGGTCCTTGTAGAGGGACCACGTGCACTGGTCCCGGCCCGGCCCTTCGCCGTCGGGGCGCACCGGCGGTTCGACCACCCGCAGCGGCATCCCGAGGTGCTCGATGGGGGCGCGCTGCTGCAGCTGGCAGCAGTGCACGCAGTAGTGGCACACGCCGGTGGTCCGCCACGCCCAGTCGTGCTCGCTCTGGGTGAAGGTCCGGCCCGGCGTGGACTCCGGGTCGACGTACGTGCGCCCGCCCGAGCCGCAGGGCTCGAACCGGACCACCCACCGGTCCGGCTCCTCCCAGACCTCGAAGTTGCCGTCCCGCTCCGGCCCGCTGAGGTGGCCGCGGGTGGCCTCGAAGATGTCGAGCACCAGCCGCTCCAGGGACTGCCGCCACGGCCTTGTCGCGGGGTCGTACTTTTCCCCCAGCGCCGCGTAGTAGTGCGCCAGGAGCCGATCCCAGAGCGGACCGACACAGTCCTCGCCGAGCGCGTCGACGCCGACGGCGATCAGGGCGCACAGGGCGTCGGTCGCGGGATCGTGGGCGGTCTGCCACACCATCCGGCCTGCCTCGAGCTCCTCCTCCGCGCCCGGGGTGTCCCTTGCGCGCGCCCGTACGCCGAAGGCGGCGAGGTGCTCGCGGTAGGTCGCCCAGCCCGCCTCCAGCGTCTCGGCGGTCCGAGCGGCCAGGTCGCGGGTCGGTGCCAGATTCCCGTCAGGCACGCCCAGCTCGACGAGCAGGGCGGGCAGCCGCCCGAGCCAGAGCAGGTAGAGGTCGAAGGCCTCCTGGGCCTCCTGGGCGGTGAGCTCGGCGAGACTCACCGCCGACTCGACGTCGTCCGCGGCCAGCGCCTCGCGGGCCCGGACGTACGTCGACTCCCCCTGCTGTGCCCAGTCCTCCAGCCGGACCGCGTGGCCGAGCAGCTCGTTGTGCCCGACCGCGGTCGGCGGCCGCACCGTCAGGCCCGCTCGAACAGGCGCCGTTTCTCCCAGTCGGTGACCGTCTCCATGAGGAACGCCTTCTCCTCCTCGCGGCCCATGGCCAGCAGGTGGGCGTGTGTGGCGGGGCCCAGGGCGATCCGCATCTCCTCGCTCTGCTCGAACAGGTCGAGCGCGTCGTGCAGGGAGCCGGGGATGAGCGGGACGTCCTCACGGGTGTACATGTCGCCGCACTCGATGGTCGGCATGGGCATCCCGGCCTCGATGCCGTCGGCGCCGGACAGCGCGATCGCGCCGAGGGCGACGTACGGGTTCACGTCGGCACCGGGGATCCGGTTCTCGATGCGGCGGGTATCGCCCGAGCCGACCACGCGCAGCGAGCAGGTGCGGTTGTTGTCCCCGACCGCGATCACGGTGGGCGCGAACGAGTGCGGCTGGAACCGGCGGTAGGAGTTGACCATCGGCGCGTACATCAGCGTCGCCGCCTCGGCGCGGGCCGCGAGCCCGGCCACGAAGCCGTCGAAGCGCGGGTCCGCACCCAGCGGCGTGGACGTCTCACGGTCCCAGAGGCTGACGTGCACGTGGCAGGAGCTGCCGTCCGCGTCGATGTTCCACTTGGCCATGAACGTCGCCGACTTCCCCATCCGGGCGGCGATCGTCTTGACGCCGAACTTGTAGAGGAAGTGCCGGTCCGCCATCTCCAGGCAGGTGGTGTGCTTGAGGTTGATCTCGTGCTGCCCGAGCCCGTACTCGCCGGCGTATCCCTCGATCTCGACGCCGGCCTGGTCCATCTGCCGGATGACCTGCTCGATGAACCCCTCGGACCGCAGGCAGGCCAGCGTCGGGGTCGGTCAGGCCGATCGCCGACGCGGTCAGGGCTCCGTCATCGAGGACCAGCCGAACGCGCTGCCAGGCTTCGGGAGCGAACACCCGCCGCAGGCAGCCGAGGAGGTCGGTGATTCTGAGCCGTACCAGGCGGCCCGTCTCGGCGGAGTCGTTCGTGACGACGACCACCGTCACCTGCTCGCCGGGCAGGGCGGAACGGACGGCCTCCTCGGCGGCGGCGAGACGACCGGCACCCAGCACCGCGATCAGACCATCGGCGCCGAAGTCGACCCGATCCCCGTTGATCTGATTCGCGAGTCCGGTGGGCGGATCCCACGCGTCCCCACACGGTTGTGCCGGAGCGACATAGGGCAGATACGACGGCGTCCAGGTGTCGGCGAGATCGATCCCGGACAGATGCTCACACGCACGTGCCAGGTCGAAAGGGTCACCGAATCCCGGTGCGCTCTCAGCCAGGTGACCCGAGCCGTCCAGCAGCGTCAGCACCAGCTCGGCCAGCCGTACCCGTCGCACCGGCACCGCATGGGCCGGTTCGCACGATTCCAGCGCGATGGCGAGCAGCAACGCCTCCAGCCGGACAACCTGCGCCAATACCGTGCGCCCGTGCTCGTCATCGAGGACGCCGACCAGCGAGCGCAGGTGCAGCCGCCCTCCCGAAGCCGTGTCGCCGACCAGGGGCAGCCGTTCAAGCCAGGTCCGGGCGAACAAGCCCAGCACCTCGGCCGACGACGTCGGCGATGTCTGCGACGTCAGCGACGTCAGCGACGTCGCCGGCTCACCCGAGGTGGCGTTCTCCACCATGTCGATCAGCACCGCCAGATACAGCGCGCGCTTGCTCGGGAAGTTCGAGTACACCGCCCCGCGGGTCAGCTCGGCCCGCTCGGCGATCCGGTCGACCTTGGCCAGGGCGTAGCCGTGCTCGGTGAACTCCTCCCTCGCCGCCGCCAGCACGGAGGTCCGGGTGCGCTCCTGCTGCTGCACCCGAGTCAGTCGAACCATCGCAGTTCCTTTCCCTAGATCGCCGGTATTAGGATACTCTCAAAATTCAGATGTTAGGAACATCTGAGTTGACTGAGACGAGGGATGGTGACGGTGAGCGATCATGGGTTCGAGACCGAGGGGCTGGCCAAGAAATTCGGTAAGGTCACCGCGCTCGACGGGGTCAGTCTGGCCGTTCCACGCGGGCAGGTGCTCGGCCTGCTGGGACCCAACGGTGCCGGCAAGACCACCGTGATCCGCATCCTGGCGACCCTGCTGCGGCCCGACAGCGGACGCGCATCCGTGGCCGGGTTCGACGTGGCACGCCAGCCGGGACAGGTACGTCGGCGGATCGCACTGTCGGGCCAGCACACCAGCGTGGACGATGAGCTGACCGGGCTGGCGAACCTGGTCATGATCGGCCGGCTCCTCGACCTGCCCCGGCCGCAGGCTCTCCGGCGCGCCGCGGAGCTGCTGGCCCGTTTCGGTTTGGAGGACGCGGCGAAGAGGCCGGTGGCCGGCTACTCCGGTGGCATGCGCCGCCGCCTCGACCTGGCCGCGAGCATGGTCGGACACCCCGAGGTGGTCTTCCTCGACGAGCCCTCGGTGGGCTTGGATCCCGGCAAGCGCGACGAGCTGTGGCAGATGATCCGCGGCCTGAGCGCCGACGGCGTCACCGTCCTGCTGACCACCCAGTACCTCGAAGAGGCCGACGCCCTCGCCGACGCCATCACCGTCATCGACCGGGGACGGGTCATCGCCTCCGGCACTCCCGCGGAGCTGAAACGAGAAGTCGGCGGGCACACCATCGCCGTGCGGCTGAACGACCCCGCCGACACCGACGTGGCCACCGCCATCCTGGCCGATGTCGCCGGCCGGACCCCGGAACGCTCCACCCGCCACGAGTTGGTCGTGCCCGTCGCCGGTGACGAGGACTTCTTCGAGATCACCGCCCGGCTGCGCGAACACCGCATCGGCGTCTCCGAACTGTCGCTGCGCCTGCCCAGCCTCGACGAGGTCTTCCTCGCCCTGACCGGAACACCTACCACCACCGCCAACGAACCAACGAAGGCCGCCTGATGACCGCCACCGTGTCCAGCACCGAACAACCGCGTACCCGGCCGCTCGCCGGGCTCCGGCACAGCCTCGTGCTCGCCCGCCGCAGCCTCGCCAAGACCACCCGCAACCCCGGCCCGATCATCAACGGGGTCGTCACACCCGCCCTGTTCATGGTGCTCTTCCTCTACCTCTTCGGCGGATCGGTGGCCGGCTCCACCGCCGACTACCTCCAGTACCTCTTCCCCGGCATCCTCGTCATGGGCGCCGGCCTCGCCGGGATGGTCTCGACCGGCACCAGCATCAACCTCGACCTCAAGAACGGCGTCACCGACCGGTTCCGCAGCCTGCCCATCAGCCGCCTCGCACCCCTGCTCGGCTCCGTGCTGGCCGACCTCGTCCGCTACCTGCTCGCCGTCGCCATCCTCTTCGCGATCGGCGCACTCCTCGGCTTCCGCGTCCACGGCGACCTCGCGGCCGCCCTCGCCGCCGCCGGCCTGGCCATCGGTTTCGGCTTCTGCCTCAGCTGGGTCACCGTGTTCGTCGGCGTCCTGGTCAAGAACGCCGACACCGTCCTTGCGATCAGCTTCATCAGCTTCCTGCCGTTGCAACTCGGCACCAGCCTTGCCGCTCCGGTCGAGACCCTGCCCGGCTGGCTGCGAACCTGGGCCGAGATCAACCCCGTCACCCACGTCATGAACGCCTGCCGCGCCCTTCTCAACGGCACCCCGGTCGGCGGCACCGTCACCACCACGCTCATCTGGTGCGCGGCCCTCTTCGTGGTGTTCTGCCCCCTGGCCGTCCGCGCCTACAGCCGCCAACAATGACCCGGCCGGTTTTCGGGGTAACTCCTGATGAGTGCTGTGATCCAGGCATCCGGGGACACCGACCTGGAGGAAGCCGCGGTGAGTGGAGCACTGCTTCTGCTCCACAACACGGCACGCGGGTCAGACGGTCAGGAGGCGGTTTCGGCCTGCGGGATGGTCGGTTCCGGGTAGACCTGCTCGACGCGGTCGCGCCGGGTGTACATGTCCCAGTAGCGCTCGGCGATGTCGTCCGGGTCGACGACCGGGAACTCGATACCCTCGAACGCCGTGAAGTCATCCGCGGTGTCGTGCTTGGCCGGGGCGTTCTCGCTGCGGGCGATGGCCGCTGCGACGGCGAGCGTTCCGGCGTAGACGCCGGTGCCCGCCAGTTCGCCATTGAGCGAGTACAGGTAGTTGCGGGCCGCGGCCATCACCGGGCCCGGGCCGCTGAAGTGGGCACTCGGCAGCACCGCGGAGAGGCCCTGCGTCAGTAGGAACGCGCCCTCGCCGCGCTCGGTCATCTCCGGCAGCACGGCCTGGACCACCTCGACCGGGGTGAGCAGGAACAGCGGGATCAGTGCCTTGAGCGTGGCCGCGTCCAGCTTGGTGGCCGAGGTGAAGCTCTGACCGGCGGGGATCGGGCCGTACTCGACCACGTCGATCCTGCCGAACCGCTCCCGAATGGCGTTGACCACCGCGGGGACCTGAGCGGGCTCGGTCAGATCGGCGGAGAAGGCGGCGGCTTCGACGCCCTCGTCGGCAAGCTCCGCGACGAGGGCGTCCAGCCGGTCCTTACGGCGGGCCACCAGGGCCACGCGGAAGCCTTCGCGCCCGAAACGGCGGGCCATCGAGACGCCAAGCCCGGTACCGGCACCGAAGACGGCGATCACTTTGGACATGAGGTTGCTCCTTGCTGCCTGAATTAACTTGACCTGCGGGTCAACTTGGCTTTTCGACGGTAGCATGAAACTTGACCTCAGGGTCAAGTTGAGTCCCGGGCGGGATGCGACAATGAAGGTCGCCAGCCAGGACCAGGAGGAACAACCGGATGCGGGCCGACGCGGAACGAAACGCGGGCAAGCTGCGAGCAGCCGCGGCCGAGCTCTTCCAGGAGCGCGGCCTTCAGGTGCCGCTGAAGGAGATCGCCCGCCGGGCAGGCGTTAGCCACGGCACCCTCTACAACCTCTTCGGCAGCCGTGAGGCGCTCATCGACGAGGTGGTGGCCGACCTCGCGGCGGACCGGCTCGACGAGGTCGCCAAGTATGCCCTGGCCTGCGAGGACGCCTGGGACGGGTTCGCGTACTACATCGAGAGGATCTGTGAACTGCAGGCCACCGATCCCGCGCTCGCCGACGTACTGAGCGGCCGCTACCCGGGCGCCGAACGCCTGATGACCCTGTGCGGCAGGGCGAGCGACACCGCCACGCGAATCATCGAGCGAGCCCAGCGGGCCGGAACTCTGCGCCCGGATTTCACCGGCGAGGACCTCGCGTTCACTTTCGGTGCCATCGCCCTGCTCGCCCGCGCCGGCGCCGATGCCGCCCCCGATGCCTGGCGTCGCAGCATCGCGTTCCTACTCGACGGCCTGCGCACCGAAGCCGCCCGCCACCCGCTCCCCGTCGGCCCGGCGACACCGCAACAGGTCTACGAGGTGCTGGGCAGACTCACCGGCACGCCATAGGTGCCGGCCTCGGGCCGTCCGAGCAGGTCGACATCGGCTGGTTTCCGGCCGTGACAATCGGCACCCCGGTGAGGCGCGATCACTGGCGTTCAAGAACGCGGACGTGTAGACGGACAACCACGGGCTCCTGGCCGCTGAGCTGCTTAGACAACACCTCGGCTACCGGGAGCCCGCTCCCGTTCACGGGTCAACGACCCGGAAGTGGCCACACCTCGACGCCAAATCTCTTTGTCAGCAGGCTCTTAGGCTCAAGCGATCACCGCGTGTGACTTCCCAAGCCCAGCACACTCGGGACGCGGCTCGTCACCTGACTCGCCAGGCACGCCTCAAGCGGGGGTGATCTCGAGGACCAGGTCCCCGCCGTCGACCTGCTGCGTGCCGCTGAGGGCGATGCGCCGCACGGTGCCGGAGAGTGGCGCGGTGATGGAGGCTTCCATCTTCATCGCCTCGATGGTGGCAACGGTGTCGCCGGCGGCCACGACGTCGCCGACCTTGACGACCGGGGTGACCACGCCACCGAACGGTGCGCCGACGTGCCCGGGGTCGGCCGGATCGACCTTCTCCTGGGCGGGTGCCTCGGCGGAGACGGCTCGGTCACGGACGTTGATCGGGCGGAGCTGGCCGTTGATCGTGCACATGACGGTGCGGATGCCGCGTTCGTCGGGGTCGCTGATCGACCGCAGGCCGAGGATGAGGGTCTTGCCCTCGTCGATGACGACCTCGTGCTCCTCGCCGGGCCGGAGTCCGTAGAGGTAGGCGAACGTGGGGAGTGTGGAGACGTCGCCATACTTCTCGCGGGACTCGAGGAAGTCCCGGGTGGGGCCAGGGAAGAGCAGCGTGTTGAGGGTGAGCCTGGCGTCTGTCTCCAGGCTGCGGCGTTCGTCGGGTGTCAGGCCGACGGTGGGGATCTTTTGGGTGCGGCCGGCCAGCGCCTTGGTGCGGAACGGCTCGGGCCAGCCGCCGGGCGGGTCGCCGAGCTCCCCGGCCAGGAACCCGATGACGGAGTCGGGTATGTCGTACGCGCCGGGGTTGTCGGCGAAGGCGGCGGGGTCTGCTCCCACGGCGACCAGGTGGAGGGCGAGGTCGCCGACGACCTTGCTCGACGGGGTGACCTTGACGATGTTGCCGAGGATGCCGTTCGCGGCGGCGTACATGCCCTCGATCTGCTCGAACTTCTCGCCCAGACCGAGCGCGATGGCTTGCTGTCGCAGGTTGGACAGCTGGCCGCCGGGGATCTCGTGGGTGTACACGCGGCCGGTGGGGGACGGCAGTCCGGACTCGAAGGGTGCGTAGAGGCGGCGGGTGGCCTCCCAGTAGGGCTCGAGGTCGCAGACCGCGGCGAGGGAGAGCCCGGTCTCGCGATCGGTGTGGTCCGTCGCGGCGACCAGCGAGGAGAGCGCCGGCTGGCTGGTGGTCCCCGCCATGGCGGCGCAGGCGGCGTCGACGGCGTCGACCCCGGCGTCGATGGCCGCGAGGAGGGTGGCGAGCTGGCCGCCGGGGGTGTCGTGGGTGTGCAGGTGGACCGGCAGGTCGAAGCGCTCGCGGAGGGCGGTCACCAGTGTGCGGGCGGCCGGGGCGCGCAGCAGACCGGCCATGTCCTTGATCGACAGGATGTGGGCGCCGGCGCCGACGATGCGTTCGGCCAGGCGCAGGTAGTAGTCCAGTGTGTAGAGCGTCTCGCGGGGGTCGGACAGGTTGCCGGTGTAGCAGAGGGCGACCTCGGCGACCGCGGTTCCGGTGTCGCGGACGGCCTGGATCGCGGGGGCCATCTGGGACACGTCGTTGAGGGCGTCGAAGATCCGGAAGATGTCGATGCCGGTGGCGGCGGCCTCGTGGACGAAGGCCTCGGTCACCTCGGTCGGGTACGGCGTGTAGCCGACGGTGTTGCGGCCGCGCAGCAGCATCTGCAGACAGATGTTGGGGACCGCTGCGCGGAGCGCTTCCAGTCGCTCCCAGGGGTCCTCGGACAGGAACCGCAGCGCCACGTCGTACGTCGCCCCGCCCCAGGCCTCCAGCGACAGCAGCTGGGGCGTGGTGCGGGCCACGTGTTCGGCGACGTTGAGCAGGTCCTTGGTCCGCACCCGGGTGGCGAGCAGCGACTGGTGGGCGTCGCGGAAGGTGGTGTCGGTGACCGCCACCGGGGTCTGCTGCCGCAGCGCCCGGGCGAACCCGACGGGGCCGAGCTCGAGGAGCCGCTGACGGGAGCCGTCGGAGAGGGCGCCCGACCCGGTGGGCAGCTTGGCCAGGGGGTCGATGGCCGTCGGTGCCGGGCCGTGGGGCTGATTCACGGTCACGTCGGCGAGGAAGGTCAGCAGCTTGGTGCCGCGGTCGGCACTGGACCGGGCGGTCAGCAGCTGCGGGTGGGTCTCGATGAAGCTGGTGGTGAGCCGGCCGGCCTGGAAGTCGGGGTCGTCCAGGACCGCCTGGAGGAACGGGATGTTGGTCGCGACGCCGCGGATGCGGAACTCCGCGACCGCGCGGCGGGCCCGGTCGACGGCAGTGGCGAAGTCGCGGCCCCGGCAGGTCAGCTTGGTCAGCATCGAGTCGAAGTGCGCCGACACCTCCGCGCCGGTGTAGGTCGTACCCCCGTCGAGGCGGACCCCGGCCCCACCCGGCGAGCGGTACGTCGTGATCGTGCCCGTGTCGGGACGGAACCCGTTGGCCGGGTCCTCTGTGGTGATCCGGCACTGGAGGGCCGCGCCCCGCAGCCGCACCGAGTCCTGGGAGAGCCCGAGGTCGGCCAGGGTCGCACCCGAGGCGATCCGCAGCTGCGCCTGCACCAGGTCGACGTCGGTGACCTCCTCGGTCACGGTGTGCTCGACCTGGATCCGCGGGTTCATCTCGATGAACACATACATGCCCGCCCGGTCGAGGAGGAACTCCACCGTGCCCGCGTTGACGTACCCGATCGTGCGCGCGAACCGCACCGCGTCGGCGCACATCCGGTCCCTCAAGTCCGGGTCGAGGTTCGGTGCCGGCGCGATCTCGACCACCTTCTGGTGCCGCCGCTGCACCGAGCAGTCCCGCTCGAACAGATGGATCACCTCGCCCGTGGCATCCGCCAGGATCTGCACCTCGATATGGCGGGGGTCGACCACCGCCTGCTCGATGAACACGGTCGGGTCCCCGAACGCAGCCTCGGCCTCACGCATGCACGTCTCCACCGCATCACGTAGACCAGTGGGCGAATCGACCCGGCGCATTCCCCGGCCACCACCACCGGCGACTGCCTTGACGAACAGCGGATAGGGCATCGCAGCGGCAGCCTCGACCAGGCTGTCCACGTCGGTCGACGGTGCGATGCTCGCCAGTGTCGGAACCCCGGCAGCCTTCGCCGCGGCGATGGCGCGCGCCTTGTTGCCCGTCAGGGTGAGCACATCGGCCGACGGGCCCACGAACGTGATGCCCGCCGCGGCACACGCCTCGGCGAGCTCAGGGTTCTCCGACAGGAAGCCGTAGCCCGGATACACCGCGTCCGCACCCGCGGACCGCGCCGTCTCCACGATCAGCCGCGGGTTCAGGTACGCCCGCACCGGGTGCCCACGCTCTCCGATCTGGTACGCCTCGTCCGCCTTCAGCCGGTGCTCCGAACCCCGGTCCTCGAACGGGAACACCGCCACCGTCTCGGCCCCCAGCTCGTACGCCGCGCGAAGGGCACGGATGGCGATCTCACCTCGGTTGGCGACGAGGACTTTGCTGAACATGGGGGGACCTAGCCTTCCTTGCGCTGGGAGGTCTCGGCCAGACGTGCCAGACCCTGCAACAGACCATCGCACAATCCGGTGGCCCCGGACCATGGCGCGCGGCCAGGCCGTAGCGCCGCTCGTCGAGCCAGGCAAGCACCGGCGCATGGTCTTGATCGCCTTGTCGAGGCTTACCTTGTGTCTGCCCGTGCCGTTGATCGCGAGGCGGGCCGCGTTGATCGCCTTGACCGACGCGATCGCGTTGCGTTCGATGCAGGGGATCTGCACCAGGCCGCCGACGGGGGCGCAGGTGAGCCCGAGGTTGTGCTCGATCCCGACCTCGGCGGCGTTCTCCTCGTTGACCGCGAGCGCGAACAGGTTCACCCAGTCCATCACCCGCAGCGGGTCGTCGGACCCGGCTCCGGACGCGAGATCGCGATGCAGCGCGGGCGCTCGGCGCGGGACCTTCAGCCCGCCCGGTCGTAGTCATCCACGACAATCGCTACCGAAGCGCGCACAGGACGGCGAGGGAGGGGGCGAGGACCTCGCTCCGGTCGCGCGTTCAGACCGTTTCGCCGCCGGCCACCCCGACCTGCCGCCACAGGTCATCGTCGAGTTGCTCGCCGATGACGACTGGCAAGTGGTGGAGGCGGCGGCCGCCAATCCGTCACTGCCGCCCGCGGTGATGTCGAAGCTGATGCCCTGACCGGTGACAAGGCGGATCGCAGGCTCCGGGCAGAGCACGCTGCTCGGCACCGCCCGCAGGGGCCGTTACCGCGTGATTGCTGCCTTGGCGGAATTGGCGATGCAACTCTTGCATGGCTGGAAGGACACGATCTCCTCCGGGGGCGCGCCGCCTGCGCTGCCAACCCCGGCGCCGGCGCCGGGCCGTCTCGCGGGCCGAGTTCGCCGCCGTGTCCCGCGGCATGCCGCTCCTGGACGACCGAAAGTACCGCGAGGACATGGACCAGCACGTCAACGACGACCTCTACGACCGCGCCTACAGCAGAGGCGAGTTCGCGGAGGACATTGAACCCGAGCTCGGGCTGTTCACGCTGCCCCGAGTGAACCATCGCGGGTAGGCGCCCGCCCAGGCTCAGACGGACGGAAGCCGTCTCCCTTTGAGATGCAGGCGCTTACTACAGTACGGCGCGTGCCAGGGCGTTACCCTTGCCCGGCGCGACCGGCGCGGTCAGGAACACCGGCGTCTGGGCCATGAAACGCGGTCGCGTCCCCCGGTGCTCGTCGGCCGCGTGCACGGTCAGCGGGTGAACCAAGTACATGTCGCCCGGCTGCCCGGTCGCGTACGCCGTCGGCCTGTCCTTGGAAGCCGCATCCAGTAGCGGCCCAGCCTCGAACGGGTCGAGCACCTGCTCACCCAGCATCCTGGCGGCGTCCCGATGCGAGCCCACCCTGATACGGGTCGGCGCGTCGTCGTCCCCTACCTCCGACAGCAACACCAGCAGCAACATCGTCTCCGGCCGTCCCGACACGGCCCACGAGCCGTCGGGCCGGGCCACAGAGGCGTCGATGTGCCAGCCCCGATCGTCGACCGGCGCCACACCGGGGAAGCGGATCGGCATGTTGCCGATGGCCCCGGGGGGCACCCACCCACCGGGACCGGCCACCTCGTCCAACGCCTCACGCAGCCGCGGACTGCCCGCGAGCTCCCCGAAGGGTCCGTGGCCGGTCAGGTCGGCGGCCCATACCACGGGCTGTTGCCAGCCAGAGGGGGCGTCAGGCGACAGGCCGATCTGCCGCCATACCAGCGCCCTGGCCGCGTCCCCGAGCTCCCGGGGTACGGCCGCCTCCAGCTTGACGAAGCCTTCGGCAACAAAACGGTCAACATCCACCATCGCCATACGAGCACCATAACGACGCCGTCCACTGATTTTCCGGACGCTACTCCTACCGATATGCAGGCATCAATCACTCATACCCCCTCAAAACGCCCTCTCAACGCGATTGTTTGTGAGACCGTGCGCTCGCCTCTGACCGTGCTCACCGGACTGGGCTATGACACCCTTCTGACCAGCTAATTTGTCTTAAGCGCGTCTTTATCGCCCACGATCGCGCTTGGTCACCGCCGAAGGTGACCGCACTGGCTGCGACTCGTGCCCTGTTTGCCGCCCGCCTGGCCGAGGTCGGCCCGGCTCATCTGCGGGCGAAGCGTGCGAGGACCGCTACGGCTTGCCGGGCATGGGTGGAGTACCGCACCGGCTGATCCACGCGCGACGTCGTGGATCAGCCGGTCTCCGAACCCGCTTTGACCGGCAGGGCACCGGATCGGCCGCGCGGCACGCCTGGTCGATTCGAATTCGACCCGCATCTTCAAGGTCGTAAGTTTTACCGATGACCCGTACGGTCCTCGCACGGCTGCCGATCTCCAGGACGGAGCCACCGTGTCGAGGGTCGACGCAGACGTGGCGGAGCGCGGGCGACACTCTGGTGCCACCAAGTAGCACCAGGTAGCACGCGGAGGTAGAGTTGATGAGTGAGCACTCCTGAGCCTGACCACTCCCACCAGATCTCCCAGCGCGATCTGCGCAACCGGTCAGCGGAGATCATGGATGGACTGGAACGCGGAGAGCGGTACGCCGTCACACGCAACGGCCACCACATCGGCGATCTGGTTCCCATCCGCCGCCGGCGCCGGGCCGTCTCGCGGGCCGAGTTCGCCGCCGTGTCCCGCGGCATGCCGTGCCTGGACGACCGAAAGTACCGCGAGGACATGGACCAGCACGTCAACGACGACCTCTACGACCCCTACGACCGCGCCTATGGCAGAGGCGAGTTCGCGGAGGACGGGGAATGACCCCCGTTCAAGGGTTGCTCGACACCAACATCCTCATCCTGCGCGCTGGAATCGACCCCGACGAGCTGCCAGACGAGATGATGATCAGCGCCATCACCACCGCGGAGCTGTCGGTCGGCGTACTGACGGCCGGTGGAGCGCAGGAACTCGCCCAGCGGATGAGGATCCTGCAAACCGCCGAGGCCGAGTTCGACCCGCTGCCCTTCGATGACAACGCCGCTCGCGAGTACGGCCAGTTGTGGACCGCCGTCATCGCCTCCGGCCGCAAACCCCGCCCCCGAACAGCCGACCTGATGATCGCCTGCGTGGCGATCGCGAACCGGCTCCCCCTTTACACCTGTAACCCGAAGGACTTCAAAGGCTTGGACCACTTGCTCACCGTGGTCCCGGTCACCCGACCCCGGTAAGGCGACGCATGAAGGAGCCGGGGAATCGTCGGCCACTCCCTGCTGCACCGAAGACCCCGATCAGCTGAGAGGCCGAGTCCGCGTCGCGCAAGCCCCCGCCTCCCGGCGAAAGGCCAAGGCCAGCGTTGGCAGGGCGTCGCTGGCTAGGTCTATCAGGTCGTTGCGGCTCCGTGTTTTTCGGTGATTTCGTTGATCCGGGCGGCAAGAAGAAAATCTAGCTCTGTTACGACATCGCCCGCCGTGTGAGTGGTCATGGCGATACGTAGGTGGTCCCATCGGATATCGATGTCTGGCCGGTGTTCCAACTCGATGGCAACCTGTGCGATTTCGGCGACGGCGCGCATCGCGCTGTCGTAGCCGATCGAGTAGTCCTTGCTGATCTCGTTGGTGTCGCCGGACCAGCCGCTTGATGCCAGGCGAAGCGTAACCTCTTCGGCGGGCAAGGGGGCACGAAGCCCTATGTCCACCGCCTCCCTATCTCGCAGGGTTCCTGCTAGGTGATATTCGTCAGCGCCTTAAAGCCCCTAACAAAATGCTCGATGGGGGACCTCTTATCCCTATGCATCGCGTGCCCGCAGCAGTAGCCCGCCGCTCAGGAGCGCCGCGGTGGACCATGCGGCCAGTACGCCCAGGCCGGCCCAGGGGCTGAGGGGCAGGCTGGACAGGTGGGTGGTTGCTTGGACGGCGAGCCCGGCGTTCATCGGTGAGATCTGCCACAGGAGCTTGGCGACGTCCGCGTCGGGGACCATGAGGATGATGGCGGGGAAGAGGTAGAGCAGGCCGAGGACGACGCCGATGGCGGTCGCGGAGTCCCGTACGGCGGTGGCGATGCCCAGGCTGAACAGGGCGATCAGCGCGAGGTAGAGGACCGAGCCGAGGGCGGCGCGCAGCATCGGCTCGCCGGTGAGGGCCAGCAGCTCGGGGGTGAAGCCGTTGTCGAGCAGGATGCGCCGCCCGGCCAGCGCGGATGCGAGCACGGCGACGCTCCCCGCGGCCACCGTCAGCCCGGTGAGGATGACGGCCTTGGCGGCCAGGACGGTGATCCGTCCCGGCATCGCCGCCAGGGTGGTGTGGATCATGCCGGTGCTGAACTCGCCGCTGATCGCCAGTACGGCCAGGATGGCGACGACCGCCTGGCCTGCTTGGATCCCGAAGAGGCTGATCTTGCCGGGATCGTAGCCGCAGCCGGCCGAGGTGCAGGACACGACGGCGGCTGCCGCGGCGCTGACGGCGACGGTCAGCGTGACGAGGGTGAGCAGAAGCCGGCCGGTGCCTGGCAGCGTGCGTAGTTTCGTCCATTCCGCGTGCAGGTGCTGTGTCATGCGTCCCTCCGGCGTAGCCGGACGACGGCCAGGCCGAGGGCGAGCGCGGCGTAGCCGGCCAGCACGGCGAAGCCGGCCCACGGCGCCAGCGGGTAGAAGCCGGCGATCGGCGCGTAGTGACCGAGCACGTGGGCGTACTCGGGGATGCTCTGCTGGATCGCGAAGCCGGCGGCCGGGGTGATGCGTAGCAGCCATCGCGCCGCGGTGTCGGGCAGGACGGAGGTGGTGGCGAGGACGTGCGGGACCACGATCAGCACGATGGCGGTGATGACGGCTCCGACGCTGCGCCGGAAGAGGGCGCCGAGGGCGAGGGCGAGCACGGCGGCGACGGCGAGCAGTGCCGCCGTGCCGACGACGACACGCACCTCGGTGAGCCAGGACACCGGAAGGATGTGGTTGCCGTTGGCGCGCAGGATCTGGGTACCGAACGTCAGCGTGATCGCGGTGGCGGCGAGTCCGGCGACGAAGGTGACCGTGCCGATCGTGAAGGCCTTGGCCGCCAGCATCCGGCCGCGGCGCGGGACGGCGAGCAGAGTGGTGCGGATGAGCCCGCGCCGGTATTCGGCGGTGACGAACATCACCGCCACCACGATCACCACGATCAGCCCGGTCAGCACGCCCGTGAGGGTGCGCTCGACGGTCTGCCCCTCGATGGACGGCGCGATGTCGCCGACTCCGGTGACGCTGAACGTGCCGCCGGATTCGCCGGCGCGGCCCGGATGGTGGGATGACCCGTCGGGCGCTTTCGTGACGCCTATGTCGTCGTTGCGCCAGGCGTCGCCAGACGTCTGGCCCTCCAGATCGACCCGGTCGAAGACGGCGGTGGCCTCGGTGAAGCGCGCTGCCGAGACGGACCCGCCGAGATCTCCCTGCGTCACCGTCAGATCGCCGGGGGAGGTGGCGAAGAGCCCGATCTCGACCGTGGCCGGCAGCCCGGACAGGCGGGCGGTACCGACCTCGGCCCAGTCGGTGCCGTCGGTGGACTCGTACCCGGTGAGGATGTCACCGGAGCGGGTCAGCCGCAGCCAGCGCGGGGAGTCCTCCGACACGCCGCCCGGACGACCCGCCACATCGTGGGTGAAGTTGTGCTGCATCCGCACCCCGTGCGCGCCGGTGATCATCAGCGCCGCGTAGGCCGAACCCTGCTTGGTGCTCTGTTTGACCATGACTCCGGCCTTCGCCCACGGCACGAGTCCGGGAACGACGTTCCGAACGCCGGGGGTGACGTCGGGCTTGCGGATCTGGCCGGTCATGGACGTCGCCCGGGCGGTGATGCTGCCGTTGCCGGCCAGCGTCCGGTGCACGAAGTAGAACTTGTCTTCCACGGCTTCGCCGCCCGGCCCCACGGGAACCGCAGGACAGACGACCTCGGTGGGACCGCTGGCGCACGAGGCATGGCTGCCTGAGGCGGACGACAGGCCGAGCAGCACGATGACCAGCGCTCCCGCGGTCATGGCGATCACCCAGCCACGTACCGTCCTGAACTTGGTCCACTCGGCACGCAGCAGCCGGGCCGGGCCGCCAGGTCCGGAGCGGTTCACGGTGGTGGTCATCGCGTTGCCCCCCGGAATTCGACCGCGTCCCTGGTGAGGTCCAGGTACGCCTCCTCCAGCGTCGCGCGGTGGGCGGCCACTTCGGAGAACGGCACCGCGTTGGCGTTGAGCAGTGCCACGATGTGCTCGGCCGGCAGCCCCGAGACGATGAGCGTGTCGTGTTCGATGACGGTCACGGTGGCACCGGCGTGTGCCAGCGCCGACATCGCGTGCTCGCGTGCCGTCGTGCGCAGCGTGACGCGGCCGCTGGAGGTGGCGGCGATCAGGTCGGCCACGCTGGTGTCGGTGATGACCCGGCCGCGGCCGACCACCACGAGATGGTCGGCGGCATCTTGCAGCTCGCTCATCAGGTGGCTGGAGACCAGCACGGCGCGTCCTTCGGCGGCCAGCGAGCGCAGGAAGCCGCGGATCCACACGATGCCCTCGGGGTCGAGCCCGTTGACCGGCTCGTCCAGCATGAGCACCGGCGGGTCGCCGAGCAGCGCCGCGGCGATCCCGAGCCGCTGGCGCATGCCCAGCGAGAAGCCGCCCGCCTTGCGCCGGGCAGCCGAGGTCAGCCCGACCTGCTCGATTACCTCATCCACCCGCCTGACGCCCAGCCCTTGGGAGTGGGCCAGCCACAGCAGATGGTTGCGCGCGCTGCGGCTGGGCTGCAGCGCGGCGGCGTCCAGCAGCGCGCCGATGTGGCGCAGGGGGGTGCGCAGGCTCCTGTACGGCCGCCCGCCGATCAGTGCACTGCCCTTCTCAACCGCGTCCAGGCCGAGGATCACCCGCATGGTGGTGGACTTTCCCGCGCCGTTGGGCCCGACGAACCCGGTGACCTGTCCCGGCTTCACGGTGAAGGACATGCCGTCCAGCGCCACGGTCGGCCCGAACCGTTTGCGCAGCCCGGTGACTTCGATGGTTGCTTGCATGCGTTCGGTTGTACGGAAAAGGCGCTAACACGGGCCGAACGGAGGCTGTCACATCGCTGTTAGGTCCGGCACGGCATCCTGGAGACCTGCATGGAACGGGAGGGGACCGATGAGGATGCCGCGACGTCTGGCGCTGCCGATCCGTACCGTACGGTGGCGTTTCACCGTCATGTACGGAGGCGCGTTCCTCGTGTCCGCCGTCGGGCTGCTGGTCATCACCAACCTCATTGGCCTGAGCGGGACGCGGATCAGCGAGACCGCGCCCCTCGGCAACCCGCCGGGCCAGCCCACCCTCGCGGCCGCCCAGGACCTCATCGGTCGGCTCCAGGCCCAGCTGTCGGAGACGCAGACGGCCCAATCGCGTCGGCTTCTCATCGGCTCGGCGGTCGCGCTCGCTGTCATGGCCGTGCTCTCGGTCGTGCTGGGCCGCATCGTCGCGGGCCGGGTGCTGCGCCCATTGCGGACGATCACCGCGGCCACGCGGCAGATCTCCGCCGACAACCTGCACCGGCGGCTGGCCGTGCCGGGTCCCGCCGACGAGGTGAAGGACCTCGCCGACACCATCGACGGGCTGCTGGAACGGTTGGAGGGCTCCTTCGCCGCGCAGCGCCGGTTCGTCGCCAACGCCTCCCACGAGTTGCGCACCCCGCTGGCGACCATGCGGGCATCGCTGGACGTGGCCATCGCCAAGCCGGAGCCCGTACCGGCGCAGACGATCGCTCTCGCCGGCCGGATCCGTACCGAACTGGACCAGATCGACCGGCTTCTGGAAGGCTTCCTCATGCTCGCCCGCACCCAGCACGGCGCCCTGTCCGACCGCGCGACGATCTCGCTCGGCCGCGTGGTGTCCGCCGCCCTGGACGCCCGGGCGGCCGACATCACGGACAAGAGCCTGACCGTCCACCACGGCGACGTCCACGACAGTGCCTGGACGCGGGGAAGCCGGACGCTCCTGTCCCGTATGGTCGACAACGTGATCGACAACGCGGTCGCCCACAACCACGACGGCGGCTGGATCCGGGTCGCCGCCACGGCCGACGGCGCGACGGCGCGGCTCATCGTGGAGACGGGCGGGCGAGTTCTCGACCAGGAGCAGCTCGCGCGGCTGGCCCAGCCGTTCCAGCGGCTCGGCGCGGACCGGACCGGCTCCGACAACGGCTCCGGGCTCGGACTGTCGATCGTCGCCGCCGTCGCCACAGCCCACGGTGGCAGCCTGGATCTGCGTGCCCGGCCCGAGGGCGGCCTCCAGGTCGCCATCTCGCTGCCTCTGGCGGCCGTGCAGGCAGGTGTCCCGGTGTGAGGGTGCTGGTGGTCGAGGACGCGCGCTCCCTGGCGGCCGTCCTGGCCGAGGGGCTACGCGACCAGGGCATGGCCGTGGACGTGGCGCATGACGGCCTGGAGGCTGCGGCCAAACTCGACCTCAACGCCTACGACGTGGTCGTCCTTGATCGCGACCTGCCGGGAATCCACGGCGACACCCTCTGCCAGATGATCACTGAACGCGATGACCGCGTCATGGTCTTGATGCTGACCGCGGCCGGCTCGCCCGGCGACCGGGTCAGCGGCCTGACCCTGGGGGCCGACGACTACCTCGCCAAGCCCTTCCACTTCCCCGAACTGGTCGTACGCATCCGCTCCCTGACCCGCCGCCAACCCTTCGCCCGCGCCCGCACCCTACGCGCCGCAGGCGTCGAGCTCGACCCCCTGCGCCGCACAGCCATCCGCGACGGCCGTCAACTCGACCTGTCGGTCAAGGAATTCGCCCTCCTCGAAGCCCTCCTACGCGCCGCCCCCGCCTTCCTCAGCGCCGAGGACCTGCTCGAACAAGTTTGGGACGAACACGCCGACCCGTTCACCAACACCGTCACCGTCACCATCGGCCGCCTACGCCGCAAACTCGGCAACCCTCCGATCATCACCACCACACCCGGCGTCGGCTACCGCATCACCGGCGACTTCCACGGAATCGCGATGTAGAGCATGAACGAGGGGGTCGGTGAGGATCGCAGCCAATCAGGGCTTCGAGTCATCGTGCACTCGTACGGCGAAGCCACCCGGGGGCAGGTGCAGGCCCTCGACTTCCCGCTCCTCATCACCGTGGTTGATGGCGAAGAGCCAGTCGCCGCGTCGGACGAGTTCCACGGGGGCGGGGGACAGGCCCAGCAGGCGGGCGTAGGCGGCGTCGGTCAGGCGGGTGGAGATGTAGAGGGCCGTGCCGGAGCCGTACGGGTGGCGGGTGATGGCGGGTTGGCCGGAGAGCGGGGTGCCCAGGGTGTGCGGGCCGGTGTAGACGGCCAGGGCCTCGGCGCCCTCCAGGTGTACGTGCTCGCTCCAGAAGGTGCCGGTCTCCGCTTGGTCGAAGGTGCCGGCTCCGGGGCGGGACCGCGTGGGGGGTTCGGCCTGGTCGGGGATGCGCGCCGAGGTTCTGGCCTCGGTGGGTACGGGATCGGCCGGGCGCAGGCCGGATCCGTTCGGGGGCGGGGCGGACAGGGTGAGGGTGACCTCGGGGGGCAGGGGGTGGAACTCCTCGACTCTGATGCCGAGGAGGTCGCGGAAGGCGCCGGGGTAGCCGCCGAGGCGGACGCGGGCGTGCTCGTCGGCGACGCCGCTGAGGTAGGAGACCACCAGGGTGCCGCCGCCCGCGACGTAGCGGCGCAGGTTCTCGGCGTCGGCGTCACAGATGAGGTAGAGGCTCGGAACGAGCACGAGCGGGTACGCCGACAGGTCGGCGGAGGGGTGCACGAGGTCGGCGGTGACGCCGTGCCGGTAGAGCACCCGGTGCACCTGGCGTACGGCCTCGGTGTAGTTCAGCTCGGTGGAGGGCAGGCCGGGGGCCTGGAGCGCCCAGTTCGCCTCGACGTCCCAGAGGATCGCGGCCCCGGCCTCGACGGGGGCCGCGCAGGCGTCCTCCAGGGTGGGCAGCAGCGCGCCCAGGTCGCAGATCTCTCGGAAGATCCGGGAGTCGGGTCCGGCGTGCGGCACCATGCCCGCGTGCCAGAGTTCGGCGCCGCCCCGGGAGGCCCGCCACTGGAAGAACATCGCCCCCCGCGAGCCCCGCGCGATGTGCGACAGGCTCAGCCTGGTGATCTCGCCGGGCCGCTTGGCGAGCATCCGGGGGCCGGTGTAGGTGACCACCGCCTGCTCCATCAGCAGCCAGGGCTTCCCGGCGGCCGGGCCGTGCGCCGGGTCGTCGGCCGAGTCGCGCGTCGGATCGGCTGAGCTGTGCGCTGGATGCGAGGCCGAGCCGTGCGCCGGGTCGGAGGCTGAGCCATGCGTCGGACCGGTCGAACCATGCGTCGGAGCCGAGGCCCAGCCGCGGGCCAGGTCGGCGGCGAAGGCGGTTTCGGCAGGTGGGTCGGCGGACGGGTAGTGGTCGATGGCCACCAGGTCGACCTCGGCCGCCCAGTGCCGTTGGTTCACCGGGACCCAGTCGCCGAGGACGAAGTTCGTGGTGATCGGGACGTCCGGGGTGAGCTCGCGCAGCACCGCCTTCTGCTCGCGGAAGTGGTCGAGCATCGCGTCGGAGACGAACCGCCGGAAGTCCAGGACCTGGGCGGGATTGGGCAGGTACTGGGTGGCGCGGGGCGGGGTGATGTGCTCCCAGGCGGAGTAGTGCTGGCTCCAGAACGAGGTGGTCCAGGTGTCGTTCAGCGCCTCCAGGGTGCCGTGCCGCGCCTGGAGCCAGATCCTGAAGGCGTCGGCGGCGTGCTCGCAGTGGCAGGTGGTGCCGTACTCGTTGTGCACGTGCCACATGGCCAGCGCCGGGTGGTCGCGGTAGCGGTCGGCGAGCGTACGGGCGATCCCGGCGCAGGCGGTGCGGTAGGCGGGGGAGTGCACGCAGTAGGTGTCGCGGCTGCCGTGGGTGAGCCGGGTGCCGCCGGGGGTGACGGTGCGGGCGTCGGGGTGGGCGAGGCCGAACCAGGGGGGAGGGGAGGCGGTCGGGGTGGCCAGGTTGACCCCGATCCCGCCGGTGTGCAGCAGGTCGAGGACGCGGTCGAGCCAGCCGAAGTCGTGCACGCCGGGTGCGGGCTCCAGCCGCGCCCAGGAGAACACCCCGACGCTGACCAGGTTGACCCCGGCCCGCCGCATCAGCTCGACGTCCTCCTTCCAGACCTCCTCGGGCCACTGCTCGGGGTTGTAGTCCCCGCCGTAACACAGCCCGCCGAGCCGTTCCGACCAGTCCACGGCTCCCCTTTGTTTGGATGGCAACTAAACTAATTATCCACGCGCGGCGGGCCGGGCTCAAGAGGGCGCCCTCGGCTTCGGCCCTGGTCCAGGTCTCCCTCACCCGCGAAACCCGCGAACGACCCGCGCGAGGGGCGGGATTCGTGCTGGGTCTCGGGAGTGTCGGGTACGGATCGGCGGCGGCATGTGAGCCTTCTCGTGAAGACGGCGGCGGGGTGCGGGCAATAACAGCGTCCGTTGCCCCACGAAAGGCATCCTCCGCATGAGAGTAAACAGCGATCGTCCGCCCGATCGCGTCTTTCCCGACCTGGCCTTTCCGGCATCGTTCCTCACGGACGAGGCGGTCGGGGACGACGTGGCAGGGGACGCCGTGCCGGTGGAGGCCGCGGTCGCGAGTGACGCCGAGGTGATCCGGCTGTCGCTGCGCGATCCGGAACGGTTCGCCGAGGTCTTCCACAAATACTTCGCCGCGATCCATCGGTACGCCTCCGCCAGACTGGGCGCCGACGCCGCGGACGACGTCGCGGCGGAGACGTTCCTCGCGGCCTTCCGGCAGCGGGAGCGCTACGACCTGTCCCGTCACGACGCGCGCGCGTGGCTGTTCGGCATCGCCACCAACCTGATCAGACGGCACCGCAGGGACGAGGTGCGCCTGTACCGCGCGCTGGAGCGGGCGAGGGACGCCTCCGTCACCGACTCGGGAGTGTCACCGGTGGACCGCGCCGACGCCGACCTCGCGCAGCGCCGCCTGGCGGGCGCGCTCGCCGTGTTGAAAGCCGGTGACCGGGAGGCACTCCTGCTGGTCGCGTACGGCGAGCTCAGCTACGCGGAGGTGTCCGACGCCCTGGGCATCCCCGTTGGCACCGTCGGGTCCCGCCTGAACCGGGCCCGCAGGCAGGTCAGGAAGGTTCTGGACAGGGACGTCGCAAGCAAGGGGAGACGACACGATGGATGAGATGAACCTGCTTCGTGACCGGGCCGAGGCCCAGCCCGCTCCGCGGCCAGAGGCGGTCGCCTCCGCACTCAACCGCCTTCGTGGCGTCGCCGGGGAGTCCGAACGCGGCGTCTCCGGGTGGCTCAGGCGGGTAGCCCGGCGTTCGATCCGGCTGCCAGGATCGCGCCGGAGGCTCGCCGTGGCGGGCCCGCCGGCCTCGCGACGGCGATGGTCGCGCCCGCTCCCGCGCCTCATGGCCGCGGTCGGTGCCGCGGCCACAGTCGTCGCGGTGGTGACGACGACGACGGTGATCGCACGGGGGCCAGGTGAGGGGCGGCCGCCCACGCCCGCCGCTACGGGTTATCGGGAGGTGTGGCGCGAGGGGGACCCTGAGATCGTGGTGTTCCTCTGCAAGGACGACTCGCCCTTCCTGTTGTGCGGTGGCGGTGGCTTCGCCGTGGACGACGGTGGCCTCGGTCCGCCGCCGGAACCCATTCTGGGTGGCAAAGCCGCCACGTCGCGGGACGTGGCGGTGATCGAGCGGACGCTCGGGGCCATGCCGCAGGTGGAGGCGATCTCCTTCGTGAGTAAGCAGGAGGCTTACGCCGACCTGCGTCGCGAGGACGGGCCGTCCGGGAAGCTGTCCGAGATCCTCGACGTGGAGGACATGAACGAGTCGTTCACCTTGAAGATGCGGCCCGGCACCGACTGGAACGCCGTGATCGAGAAGGCCGAGACGCTGCGGGGAGTGGCCAACGTGGTCAACCGCAAGTGCCGCACTGAGAACGCCCGGGAGATCGTCGAGAGGGACAGGACCCTGTGCGCTTCGGGTGGTTACGGGGACTGACCGAGGACCGACCGAACCCGTGCCGGTGGGTGAGCGCGGCGTTCGATGACGTCGCGGTGCCAGGAGGCGTCACGGGCGGGCCGGACGGGCATCCGGCCCGCCCGTCCTGCCGTGAGGCGCGGCTTCGGGGATGACGGGTCGCCTTCGAGGCGAGGTGCGTACGGGCTCGAAGAGGGGGGTCCGGGTGAGCTCCGGCAGGTGCAGGCATTGACGTTTGTTGGTTTGGACGTAAAACTAACTCGGCAGATGCAGGCTCGAGCGCTGGAGTTCCCATGCCTTACCGTCCCCCGTTGGTTGCGCACGAGTACTTCGTCGCCGACCCACCTGAGCTGCCCGTACGCTCGCACGGTGAGGGGGGCCTGTCGGCGTTGATCTCGGCTGAGCCGGTCGCCTCCGATGCGGCAGGGGTGATCCTGAAGGCCGTGACATCGGCCGAGGAGACGCTCCTGGTCCAGGTGAGCGTGGCGGGCGAGGGGGTGATCCGGGTCCGGCTCGGCCAGGACGCGGACGCGCGGACTCGGTCGGCCGCCGCGATCTCCATGGTCACGCCGGGAGAGTTCGCCGGGGCGCGGGTGGAGAGCCTGGACGGGACGATCCTGCTGGACGCGGGCTCGCTCCGTGCGGAGATCACCCTTGCGCCCTGGCATCTGAGGTTCACCGACGCGAGCGGGGCGCCCCTGCTGGAGCAGGACCGGGGGCACACCGACATCAGCGGCCGGTTGCGCACGCTGCCCTTCGGCCGCTCCAGCTCGAACGGTGCGGTGGTCGGCTACCACGAGAGCTTCGCCGCCCCCGCCGACGAGGCGTTCAGCGGGTTCGGCGAGTCGTTCACCCGGCTCGACAAGCGCGGCCAGCGGCCGGTCATGTGGAACTTCGACGCGTTCGGCGCCGAGTCGCAGCGGGCGTACAAGAACGTTCCGTTCTACCTGTCCAGCAGGGGTTACGGCGTGCTGGTGGACAGTGGGACGCCGGTGGAGTTCGACGTCTGCCAGACCACGCACAGCTGCGTGCAGATCGTGGTCCCGGACGACCTGATCGACTACTACGTGATCGCCGGGCCCACCCCGTCCGAGGTGCTCGGCCGGTTCGACCTGCTGACCTGCGCGCCGCTGCTCCCGCCGAAGTGGGCGTTCGGCACCTGGATCTCCTCGGGGTTCTTCGTCGACACCCAGGAGCGGGTGATGGCCAGGGCGCGGCGGATCCGCGAGCGCGGCATCCCGTGCGACGTGCTCCACCTGGACACCTACTGGCAGACCGACGGGCACTGGTCCGACCTGCGCTGGGACGCAGGCGGCTTTCCCGACCCGACCGGCATGCTGGCCGAGCTGGACGAGATGGGGTTCAAGGTCTGCCTGTGGATGAACCCGTACATCTCCCACCTCAGCCCGGCCTTCCCGGAAGCGGCTGAGAACGGATATTTCCTGAAAAAGCCTGATGGCGAGGTCTACGTGGCCGACTGCTGGCACGGCTCCTACCCGGCCTGCGGCATCGTCGACTTCACCAACCCGGCCGCCACCGAGTGGTTCCAGGGACTGCTCCGCCCGCTGCTCGAACAGGGCGTCCAGGTCTTCAAGACCGACTTCGCCGAGGGGGTGCCGCACGACGCGGTCGCGGCCAACGGGATGTCGGGCACCGACCTGCACAACGTCTACACGCTGCTCTTCAACGACGCCGTCTCCGAGGTGACCCGCGAGATCGCCGGGCACGGCATGGTCTGGGCGCGCTCGTCGTTCCTCGGCGGGCAGCGGCACTCGGCGCAGTGGAGCGGCGACACCTTCACCAGCTACCCGGCGATGGGCAGCACGCTCCGTGGCGGGCTGGCGCACGGTCTGTCCGGCATCCCGTTCTGGAGTCACGACGCGGGCGGGTTCACCGGCCGCCCCACCGACGACCTGTACGTCAGGTGGACCCAGTTCGGCGCGTTCTCCCCGCTGCTGCGCCTGCACGGCACCACCAGCCGGGAGCCGTGGGAGTTCCCCGAGGTGGAGGCGGAGGCGGTCGAGGCGCTGCGGCTGCGCTACCGGCTGATGCCGTACATCTACACGGCGGCCGTCGAGGCCGCCGCGACCGGGGCGCCGATGATGCGGGCGCTCTGCGTCGACTATCCCGATGACCCGGTGGCCTGGCAGGCGGACCTGGAGTACCTCCTCGGCCGCGACCTGCTGGTGGCGCCGATGACCTCACCCGAGCAGGTCAGGAAGGTCTACCTGCCGGGCGGGCGGTGGGTGGACCACTGGACCGGCGAGGTGCTGGCCGGCGGCAGGTACGTCACGGTCGCCACGCCGCTGGACCGCATCCCGCTGTTCGTCAGGTACGGCGCGATCATCCCCGTCCTCGCCGAGCCCGGCGTCGCCGTCGGGGACGGGCCGTTCGGGGAGATCACCCTGGTCGCCTACGGCGTGGGCGAGAGCAGCACCACGATCTCCGACCACGACGGGGACACCACGATCACCGCGATCCCCGAGGGCGAGGGCCTGCGGGTGACCGTCTCGGGGAGCGCGCGGATCGCGGGCGTCGAGCTGGTGGGGGCCAGTGTCCCGATCGTCATCACCACCATCTAGGAGAAGACCATGTTCAACCTGAGAGTCGGTGTCGCCACGGTGGCGGCGCTCGCGGCGCTCGCCGCCTGCGGCGGCACCGAGCAGGCGGCGGACAAGCCCGCCGCGGACGGCCCCCGCGTCCTGAAGCTCTGGCACTACGAGGGCGCCGACAGCGCGATGGGCAAGGCCTGGGCCGAGGCCGTCAAGCAGTTCGAGGCGACCCACCCGAACGTGACGGTCAAGTTCGAGGAGAAGGCGTTCGAGCAGATCCGCCAGTCCGCGGGCATGATCCTCAACTCGGACGAGGCCCCCGACGTCATGGAGTACAACAAGGGCAACGCCACGGCGGGGCTGCTCTCCAAGCAGGGGCTGCTCACCGACCTCACCCCCGAGGTGACCAAGCGGGGCTGGGACAAGCTGCTCAGCCCCTCGATCCAGACCACCGCCAGGTACGACGAGCGCGGTGTGATGGGCGCGGGCAAGTGGTACGGCGTCCCGAACTACGCCGAGTACGTGATGGTCTACTACAACAAGGACGCGTTCAAGAAGGCGGGCGTCGAGGTGCCCACCACCTACGAGGAGTTCACCGCCGCCCTCGACACGTTCGTCAAGGCGGGGACCACCCCCATCGCGGTCGGCGGCGCCGAGTATCCGGCGCAGCAGATCTTCTACCAGCTCGCGCTGAGCAAGGCGCAGCGCTCCTGGGTGGACGCCTTCCAGCTCTACAAGGGCAAGGTCGACTTCAAGGGGCCGGAGTTCAAGTACGCGGCCGACACCTTCGCCGACTGGGTCAAGAAGGGTTACGTCGACAAGGACTCCGCCGCCATCAAGGCCGAGGACATGGGCGTCTCCTTCATCGGCGGCAAGTACCCGATCCTGGTCTCCGGCAGCTGGTGGTACGGCCGCTTCGTCAGCGACGTCAAGGACTTCGAGTGGGGCTCGTTCCTCTGGCCGGGCAACACGATGAGCGCCGGGTCCAGCGGCAACGTCTGGGTCGTCCCGGAGAACGCCAAGAACAAGGACCTCGCCTACGACTTCATCGACATCACCATGAAGAAGGACATCCAGAACCTGCTCGGCAACTCCGGCGGCATCCCGGTGGCCGCCGACACGGCCGCGATCACCGATGAGAAGAGCAAGGAGCTGATCGAGAACTTCAACAAGCTCTCGGCCTCCGACGGGCTGGCCTTCTACCCCGACTGGCCGGCGCCCGGCTACTACGACGTGCTGGTGGCGGGCGTGCAGAACCTCATCAACGGCACCAAGACCCCCGACGCGGTGCTGGACGAGATCGCCGCTCCGTACGACGAGAACCTCGCCGACATCGGTAACTGACCCCTCCCGCGGCCCGCGCCGTGACGATCACGGTGTCACGGCGCGGGGCTTACGCACAGAACAGAGAAAGGAGACCTCCGATGCCGAGGTCTCGTGACCGCGGGTACTGGGTGTTCCTGCTGCCGAGCGCCGTGCTCTTCACCGCGGTCATCGTCGTGCCGTTCCTGATGAACGTCGGCATCGGCTTCACCCGCTGGCAGGGGATCGGCGACCCGAGGTGGATCGGGCTGGAGAACTACACCCGGCTCCTCGCCGACGAGCGGTTCTGGTCCTCCTTCCGCAACAACGTCGCGCTCATCGTGGCGATGGCGATCGTCCCGACGCTCATCGGCCTCGTCCTGGCCGCCACGCTCTTCGACTACGTGGGCAAGAAGGTCGGCCCCCGCGCGGCCAGCCTGCTGCGGGCCGCGTACTACCTGCCGCAGGTGCTGCCGGTCGCGGTGGCCGGAATCGTCTGGGGCTGGATCATGCACCCCAGGTTCGGGGCGCTCAACGAGCTGCTCGGGCTGCTGGGGATGGAGCCGAGGAACTGGCTGGGGGACCCGGGCTGGGCGCTGCCGAGCGTCATGGTGATCATGGTCTGGTTCCAGATCGGCTACCCGGTGGTCATCTTCATGTCCGGGCTGCAGCGGGTCGACCCCGCGCTGTACGAGGCCGCCGAGATGGACGGCGCCTCGTGGTGGCGGCGGTTCTGGCACATCACGATCCCGCAGATCCGGCCGGAGATCTACGTGGTCCTGCTGACCTGCACGATCGCCGCGCTCAAGGTCTTCGGGCCGATCTTCGTGCTGACCAGGGGCGGCCCCGGCGGTGCCACGCTCGTGCCCTCCTACTTCAGCTACCAGAACTTCTTCGAGAAGGCCAACGTCGGCTACGGCGCGGCGATCGCCACCGTGCTCACCCTGGTGATCATCGCGGTGACGGTCTTCTTCCTGCGGGTTCAGGACAGGGAATCATGATCCGGAAGTACTCGGTCCTGGTCTCGCTGGTCGTGCTGGCCGTCGTGATGCTGGTGCCGTTCGTCATCGTCACGCTCAACGCGGTCAAGTCACCGGCCGACTACTCCTCGGGCGGGCCGCTGAGCCTGCCGAGCGAGCTGTACCTCGACGGGATCGTCGACTTCTGGAACCGGGTCGACTTCGGCGGCAAGCTCTGGAACAGCCTGCTGATCAGCGGCTCGGTGGCCGTGCTCGCGACGGTCCTGTCGGTGCTCAACGCCTACGCGCTCGGCATCGGCAGGGTGCGCGGGCGGGTGTGGATCCTGGTCGTCTTCCTGGTGGCCAACACGCTGCCGCAGGAGGCGCTGGTCTACCCGCTGTACTACCTGGCCAAGCAGGCCGGTCTCTACGACACCAGGCTCGGGGTGATCATCATCTTCACGGTGATCCAGAGCGCCTTCGGGACCTACCTGCTCTCCTCGGTGCTCGGCCGCTTCCCGCACGAGATCCTGGAGGCCGCCGCCCTGGACGGGGCGGGCAGGTGGCGGGCCCTGTGGCGGATCGTCGTGCCGATCAGCAGGCCCACGCTGAGCGTGCTGCTCATCTTCTTCTTCATCTGGACCTGGAACGAGTTCTTCCTGCCCCTGGTCTTCCTCATCTCCAACGAGAACCAGACGGTTCCGGTCGCCCTCGGGGTGCTGCAGGGGGACAAGATGATGGACGCCACGATGTCCAGCGCCTCGGCGCTGCTCGGCATCCTGCCCGCGGTCGCCTTCTTCCTCATCTTCCAGCGGACCCTGACCCGCGGCGTGACCGTGGGCGCCGTCAAATGAGCCAGCGAATGAGCCGTCGAATGAGCCGTCGACGGGCTCTCCGGCCGAGCATCCGCCGAGCCCCGGCCGGGCTCCTGACGCCGTACGCCGCTCGGGGGCGGACGGCGTCCCCAGACCCGCAGTTCTTCGACTCCCCCTGACCTGGAGGCGAGATGTCCTTATCGACCAAGGCAGCGACCAGGGCCGCCGCG
>NZ_JBEXUE010000029.1:0-39064 GCF_040614275.1 Streptosporangium sp. NPDC006013 | reverse complement strand
TCAGCACCCGACGCCGCGAAATACGGCGTCGTGGACGACAACGTCCACAACCCCGACGACAACTGACCCGCCGACACCGACAGATCCGACACCACGGGAAGTGCGGCGGCGGCGACGGCCGACACGGTCCGCGCCCTGGGGACAGCCGTCTCGGCGGCCTTCGCCCCGCTCCCCTGACGTCCGTCGAGCGCCGTCGGGGATGCCTTGCCGACGCCTGCGCCCTCGGCGCTTCCACGGGAGGGGCGGCCGTCGTTCGTCGCCGGCTGCGACGGGGTGTCGGCGGGAGTCGGTTCCCACTTCAGCGGCGGCGGGCTGTTCAGCCCGTCCATGGCCGGCTCGTCCGGCAGCTCGCGCGGTTTCTCCACCGGCAGCGAGCCCTTGGGGCGCTTGACGTCGTCAGTGGCTTTGCTCTTGCTCCGCGGCTGAGTGGCGCCCGGATCGACGAGGTGCGGCAGGTTCTCCGCCGATCCGGCGCGCTGCACGGGGGCCTTGCCGGCGTTACCGGAAGAGGGAGAGCCGGGAATGTCCAGCCGCGTTGGAGAGGGGGCGACAACGGCCGCCTGCGCCTCCAGGGTGAGAATCCCCGGCAGGAGAGCCACGGTCGCGGCCAGCGCGAGGCGGCTGACCCACTTTGACGGCGCGCCCCGTCCGAGCCATAACCCGCTCTGCCCCAGCACTTTCGCACTTTTCTGAGCACGCCGCACAGTCACGCCCACACTCCCCGTGGAAACAGAAAACACAAGGGCATCCGGGCGCACCCCTGCAAGCTCCCCATAAATAACGCCTCAGATATACACAGACAGTGCGACCAGGAATAGATCTTGACAAGGCGCCCCACGATGGAGCAGGAGGCATGGAATTGAGCCGGTTCAGGGGTTTGAGAAGCTCACTAGCTTTCCGCGCGGGCGACCGGCCGCGATGGTGTGACGCGATTCACACAGGAAGACTTTATTACCAGAATTGCGGCGCGCACTTCGCCGTCGCGCACCCGACCGGGCTCACCGCATGCGTTTCGGCGCGTTCCGTAGTCGGCTGCTCACCGGCGCCACAAACGTTTATCGGCCTGTTATTGAAAAGTGGACCGCCAGGTTCTTCGAAGGTGTAATCATTATCCGGCGTCCCGGACGTTCCTCTCGGATTTCCCGATGTTCGCGCCGACCAGTTCTTCGACGGCTTCCTGCGCGGGCAGCTCGACGGCGGGCCGGCACGCCTTCGAGGCGTACGATCGCCTGTCGATCTCCTGAGGCTCATCGATCCGTACCGCGCCGGGATCGCGGCTCCCGCTCGGGGTGAGGAGGATGCCGAGGGCCGCGCCGAGGATGAGGATGGCCAAATCCGCGATCCGGTCCATCCAGAAGGCGACCGTGTTGTCGACGGCCAGGAACTGGACCGAGATGCCGCCGTTGTCGCGCACCCACCGCATGGACCGCAGAGACGCCGACTCGACGTCCGGGGC
This sequence comes from Streptosporangium sp. NPDC006013, assembly GCF_040614275.1. Lineage (NCBI taxonomy): Bacteria > Bacillati > Actinomycetota > Actinomycetes > Streptosporangiales > Streptosporangiaceae > Streptosporangium > Streptosporangium sp. NPDC006013. The sequence goes on along the minus strand of NZ_JBEXUE010000029.1, from coordinate 37,608 downwards.
AGGGTCGGAGAGCGTGATGCCGTCGTTGTACTCGCGGTACCAGATCTCGCCGGCGACGGGGGTGGCGCCTTTCCCCGGGTCGACGAAATCAAGGTCCGGATACTCCTCCCGGAACCCGTACAGCGAGTCCTCGATCTCCAGAAAGATCTTGTTCTCGCCCCAGTTCCGTCGCTGTGGTCGCGCTGGATACGTGTGTCTTCAGGCAACTCGGCGAGCCACCAAACATTCGGATAATCATCGCCTCGAAGTGCCGCCGCGCCACCATGCCGGGCCGTCTGCGGTCGGTCACCGCGCGCCGCCAGTTGCCCGAGGCAAACCCGATGCCCGACTCCGGCTCATCCTCCTCCACCGCCGGGGGCAGCGGGATGAAGTCGCGCCGCTTGGAGGCCGATGCCCAGGACGCCGACACCTTGTCGCGCTACGAGGCGGAGCACGGCCACGTCGCCGGTGCGCAGCTCCTCGGCCAGGTAGCAAACTGGTCCCCGAAGAGGATGGCGCGGCCGAGGCGGCGATACGGGCCGCGCTGGTCGAGCGGTACAACACCGTGCGCCCGTTCCTGCGGCTGCTGGGCGAGTCCAAGGCGCTGTCAGCGGCGCCGGGCGGGCCCGGGTGCTGGCCGCAGTGCGCCGGTTGCCGGAACTGTCGTGACGGCAGGTGAGCAAGAAGCCGCTGTTGCCCAAAGAGATCGACGCCGCGCTGGTGACCGCGTCGTGGAAGCGGACGGTGTATGCCAACCCGGACCTGCCGAAGGGCGCGGTGGATCGTGACGCGTATGTCGTGTGCGTGCTGGAGCACCTGCTGCGGGCCCTGACGATCAGGGATGTGTTCGCCTCGCCGTCGCTGCGCTGGGCCGACCCGCGCGCGCATTTGCTGGCCGGGGCGCAGTGGGAGGCGATCGCCGAGGACGTGCTGGCCTCCCTGTCGCTCACCGAGCCCGTCCAGAAGCATCTGAACGACAAGGTCTGGGCCCTGGATGCGGCCTGGAAGCAGATGGCCGCCCGGCTGGAGGAGGCGGGCGAGGACGCGCTGGTCTCGGTGGTGACCCCGGCCGGCGGCGGGCGGGCCCGGCTGTCGGTCGAAAAACTCGGCGCGCTCGGCGAGAGCGAGTCCCTGGCGTGGCTGCGGGCCGCCTGCCAGGCCATGCTGCCGCGCATCGACCTGCCGGAACTGCTGCTGGAGGTGCACGCCTGGACCGGTTTCCTGGACGCGTACGTGCACCTGGCCGACATCTCCACCCGCATGAACGACCTGCCGAGATCGCTGGTGGCGCTGCTGATCAGCGAGGCGTGCAACGTCGGGTTGACGCCGGTGCTCAAGGCTGGGGATGAGACGCTGACCCGAGGTCGGCTCTCGCATGTGGATCAGAACTACGTGCGCGGCGAGACGCACGCTGCAGCCAACGCGATCCTGGTGGAGCACCAGGGCCGGGTGCCGATCGTCGCGGCGTGGGGCGGCGGGCTGCTTGCGTCGGTGGACGGGCTGCGGTTCGTCGTCCCGGTCAAGACGATCAACGCCGGGCCCTCACCTAATGCTGCGTTCCTCATAGCCGGTAGACGAACATGCGGCGGAGGGTGCGGGGCTGGGGCGGTGGTCGCCCCCAGATCCAGGGCTGGGCGCGGGCGTTGAGTCGGGTGGTGGCGGTGGCATCGGTGAAGGTCTGCCCGGCGAACGCGGCCTTGCGCAGCAGCCGCCACCAGCCCTCGGCCAGGTTCGGCCAGCACGCTTTGACCGGGATGAACACCTGGCGGATCCGCGGGTGACGCAGCAGCCATTGACGGACCTTCCAGCTGGAATGGCTGGACAGATTGTCGGTGATGACGACGATCGGGCCGCGACCTAGGTACAGGTGCGAGCGAGCGCCTTCGGCCAGATCGGCGGGGGAATCGGCAGGGCCGGTGGTGACGCGTCCATGGGTGAGCACGAGGCATTCCTCGACACCGGGCAGGTGAGCCTCGGAGTGCTGGGTGCTCTGAGCGATGGCGATGTCGTAGACCTCCACGGTGCCGCGCAGCCTGATGCGGTGGAGAGGACGTGCGCTGACCGCGTCGCCCTCGACCTGCGGCCGCCTGTCACCGACGCGTACCACCTCGACCGTCGAGGCGGGCGTTTCCAGCAGCCCACCGAGGGACGCCTTCAGCGCGGTGGCCAAGGCACGGAGGGTGCTCAGGGCCAGGTTGCCCTGGCCCTGTTCGATGCCGTGCAGCGTGGTCTTGCTGATGCCGCTGACGGACGCCAGGTCGGCCGGCGATATCCCGGCCGCCGTGCGCAGCCGGTGCACGTTCTGCCCTACCACTAACGGCGCTGCGAGACGGTCCTGGACCAGCTCGCCGCCTACCCGGTCAAAGGGCTCATCGTGATCAGCGACACGCTGTCCGTACGATCCCGGTCATGAGGTCCGCTACCACGGTGCCTCCGCGTAGTCCTTGAGGAAGACACCGTGCACCGGGTCGCCCGCCTCGCCGCGCACGATCGGGTCGTAGACCCGCGCGGCACCGTCGATGACGTCCAGCGGCGTCCGGCGGTCGAGCCACTCCCGCATCGGCACCGGGTTCTCGTCGGTGATCCATCCGGTGTCCACGCTGCACATGTACACACCCTGCCGTGCCAGATCGGCGGCGCTGGTACGGGTCAGCATGTTCAGCCCGGCCTTGGCCATGTTGGTGTGCGGGTGACGGCCGGTCTTGTTCGGCACCGCGAACTGTCCCTCCACCGCCGAGACGTTCACAATGTACCGGCGCGGGAAGGGCGCGGCGAGCAGCAACGGCAGCAGCCGGTCGATCAGCAGGAACGGCGCGACCGCGTTGACCAGCTGGACCTCCAGCAGCTCGGCCGGGTCCACCTCACCGATCCGCACCGACCAGGAGTTACCCGCCGACATATCCGGCAGCAGACCGGACGCGTCCGGCAGCCCCGGATTCACATCTCCGGAAGGAGAGACCGACAGTCGCTCGGCCTCATCCACGGAAGTCGAGACCAGCAGACCCCGGGTCTCATCCCCGAAAGGGGATACAGGAAGCCCTGGCAGATCCCAAGCCCCGTCACCTGACGGCACCGGAAGGCCCGACAGATCCCGGAGCCCGTCACCTGGCGGCGGCAGCGAAAGACCCGGCAGACCCCAGCCCTCATCATCGGAAGGCGGCATCGGAAGACCCGACGGACCCCGGTTCCCGTCACCGGAGAGTCGCACCGTAGGACCCGGCGTGAACCCCGGCACCGTCGACGCCCCCGGCGGAAGCCCGGCCCGCTCCCCCTCGACCAGCGCGGCGTAGGCCGACGGCGGCCGGCGCAAGGTCTGCGCGGCATTGTTGACCAGGATGTCCAGCGGATCCCCGGCCGCCAGGAACCGTTCGCCGAGCGCGATGACCTGGCGAGGGTCGCACAGATCGATCCCCACGACCTCCAGGCGCCCGCCCCAGTCGCCGGCCGCCGCGAACCTGCTGACCGCGTCGGCCGGAAAACGGGTGGTCACCGTGACGTGGGCGCCGTCACGGAGCATCTTCAGCGCGAGCTGATGCCCTATCTTCGTCCGCCCCCCGGTGACCAGCGCCCGCCGCCCCGACAGGTCGGTACGAGCCGTACGACGTGCCGCGTTGAAGGCCGCGCACGAGGGGCAGAGCAGGTGATACAGGCTGCCCACCCGAGTGAACTGCTCCTTGCAGACATAGCAGCGTCGCGCCCTGCGCAGCTCTCCGGCCGGCTCTCCCCCCGTTCTCTCCGAGATGGGAGCGTCGATCACCCGGTCTGGACTGCCCATCGCGGTGGCCGCCAGCACCGCGGCGTCGGCCTCCTTCGCGGCATGATCACGCTCCTGCCTGCGGCGCTGCTGCCCGTCACGGACCAGTGCGAGCGCCGCGTGCGCGATCCACCTGCGGTCCGGATCGTCCAGCGGGAGCCGCCTGGCCTCGCCAAGCGCTCGCAGGACCGTCCAGACGGTCTCGGAGTCCACGTCATCCTCCCGGGGGTGGGGCCGACTGGATTCGAACCAGCGTCCTCTTCCCCTGTGAAAGAAAGCGCGACGGCCAACTGCACTACAGCCCCCACGCAGAACGGCTCGGTTTCGAACCGGCACCTGCGTTCACCCTACCGAGAAGATCAACCCATTTTTGATCATTCGCCGGACTCCGAAGGGCCGCGTCAGGGACGGGAGGAAGGGCCACAAATTTCCCCGATTACCGTCATCCTTCGAGGTAGAAGCGTCCGAGGAACGCCCCCCGCTCGGCTCGTTTGACCTCGGCGACCTTCACGATGTCCGCCCACTCGTGCCCGTGGACCTTCGCGATGGCCCGCAGCACTTCGAGCACGTCGGCGATCTCCTCCGCCACCTCGGTCACCGCGGCCTCGCGCAGCTCCGTCGACTCCTCGAACAGCTTCTCCAGCAGCGCCGCGCGGTAGTCCGCCTCCCCGAGCACGGTCACCACCGGCTCCCTGCCGTCCTCCCGAATGATCTCCGGAATCCTGTCCCGCACGAGTTTCCCCACCTCAGAGCACCCCTTCGCGCACGTACGACTTCCTTCGGAAAACCCAGAGACTACCGGTCTCCTCCGTCGTGCGCGCTCCCCTGTACGAGCGGTGAAAATGGCCTGTATTTCGGCAAATACATACCAAGGGTGGCGGCGGATGGATTTCTCTCACTGGGAACAGATCCCACGCTCCTCATGGCGCATGGCCGTACTGGTAGGGGCGAACACCCGCACCTACAAGTTCGCCCTCGGCTCCGCACTCCTGGACGCCGCCGCCGAAGGCCGGTCGGAGATCCTGCTCCGGGATCTGGCGGTGCCGTACGCGATGGAGCTGGTACGGCATCTCGGCCAGGCACCTCAGGTATCCCAGAAGGGCGAACGGGGAGAGAAGGATTTCCTCTCGGTGGCCGAGCGAGAGGCCGCGGAGTCGCTCAGGCTCGGAAGCCCCACCGAGGAACTACTGGCGGCGGCCATCCAGTCCATGCCCAGGATGGTGATGCGGAAGTTCCACAACCTGCGCGGCGAAGGAGCGGAGGTGCCGCATCGCTTCTACGAGGTGACAGGCCGCTCCCACGAACAGGTCGTCCGGTTGAGCAAGGAACTCCGCGACATCGCCCAGTCGGAGCAGGCCCCGACCCTACGGGGCGAGCTGTCAGCCCGCTGGAGCATCGTGGAGACGTCCTTCGCCATCGGGATCGGCCAGAGCCTGATCCGTGAGGGTGTCGTCGTGGACATGAGCACCCTGCAGATCACCGACCGACAGCGCCGCCGATCGGTCGCCGGCGTCACGGACTCGGTCATCGGCTTCCAGCGCGGCCTCTGCCTGATCTGCGCGGAGCCCATCACTCCAGAGGACGACATCGCCGTCGACCACGTGTTCCCCTACTCGTTCATGAGGCTTCTCCGCCCCGGAGACCAGGGCACGGCGCCGGACCTGGACGCAATCTGGAACCTGGCCCCCACCCACGCGCACTGCAACGGCCAAAAGAGCAACCGGCCACCCACGCGAGAGGAAATGACCAGGCTGGCACAGCGAAACGAAGCCATCATGCAATCCCCGGTCCCCCTCAAGAAGACCCTGGAACTGACTCTGAAGCACAACAAGCACAGCAGCACCCGGCCAGGCGAGTGGCTCAGATTCATCCAGCATGTACATGATCTACTTTGAGTCGCGCCGCCAACACGCGAGTGCTGGAGTCGGCTCCCGCCGAAAGCCGAATGGCCGTGTCGCCCGCCGATCGTCCCGGATCTTCCTTCACCTCTGAGAGCACCAAGGCCACGCCTCTGAGGGCATGCAATCACGGTTGGTTCACACAACCCGGTCAGCGGCTACCACCACCTCATCTCATCCAGATGAGCTCGCAGGCCCAGGGCGTCGGAGTTCCCCGCGTTCGATGCCACCGGTGAAGGCGTCGTACTCGGCGTCGGTGAACAGGTGTGGAGCCTTCTCTGGGTTCTTGGAGTCGCGCAGGGCCACGATGCCCTGGTCCAGGAAGGCGATCTGGACGCAGTTGGTTCCGCCGCTGCTGAGACTGCTGGTGTGCCAGCGGGCGTCATGGAGCTGGGTTTCGATCCAGTCGGGGTCGAGGGTGCTCTTGTTCATGAGGGGTCCTTGGCGATCGTGGTGAGCAGCGGTAGCGATGCCTTCGGTGACAGGGCGTCGGACTTCAGCAGGTCGCTGGTGGTGCGGTAGAGCTCGACGGTCTCGGGCTCGTTCAGGTGCAGGGAGGCACGCAGGGACTCGATGCACACGAGGTCCCGACCGGTGGGAAAGGACATGAGCATGAAGGGGCCGTCCATTCCAGCGTGCGCTCCGGCGGAGAACGGCAGGACCTGGATCGTGACGGCGGGGTTGGTGCGGGCGAGGTGGATCAGGTGCTCGATCTGAGCGCGCATGCAGGCCCGTCCGCCGACAGCCTGGCGCAACAGTCCCTCAGGGAGCACCGCCCAGATCTTCAGTGGGGGTTGGCGCTCCAGCATGGTGCGCTGATGCTCCAGCCGTAGCGCCACGAAGTGGTCTATGTCTTCTGGCGTCTTCCAGACTCTGCTGCCCTCGGTGACCGCGCGGGCGTAGTCCGGGGTCTGGAGCAGTCCGTGAATGGCGAGGGGGTTGAAGACGAACAGGCCGCTGGCGCTCTCCACCTGGGAGAGGTAGTCGCCGAGCGGGTCGTCGACCACGCCTTCGTAGCGCTGCCACCAGTCGGCTTCGCCGGCCCGGCGTACGAGGTCGCGGAGTTCTTCCCGCAGGGCGGGGTCGGTGATGCCGAAGACCTCGAAGAAGTGGGGAAGCTGCTGGATCTTGAGTCCCTGCAGTCCGTTCTCGATCTTGCTGACCGTCGAGAGGGACTGGTATCCGAGGTGGCCTGCCGCTTCCTCCTGGGTCCAGCCGAGGGCTTCGCGGATGCGTCTGAGTTCCGCGCCCAGGCGCCGACGTCGCGGGGTGGGTTCGACGGGCATGGCCACCTCCTTCCTCGTGGGGAGCGTAGTGCTCGGGACAGCTTGAGGAAACGCCATCCTCCCTAGAGGAAAGACTTTCTTCCAGGAATGGCTTGCCTGAGGGGTGGCCTGCACTGCATCATCGAGGCGTGGCAGCGATGAGTGTTCGCACGGTCACAGAAAGGCATGACCGCTGGCTTTGTCTGTACGCCTTCGTGGAGACGTCCCCTGTGCGCCGCCGGTCCTGAAAGCACCGTTGATCTCAGGCTTTCCCACCGGGGCGAAACCCAAGCGAGCCCGCCGAGCATCTGCCGACCCGATCGCAGGGCTGCCCCCAGTCCCACCCGTTAGGAGCAACGATGCTCATCGAGCACGTTCCGGACCCCGGCGAGTACGGCAGACCCCACAACCGCTTCCGGATGACCGCCTGGTGCCTACCTTCCGGCAGTGCGGCCCGGCGGGCCCGGGAGCTGTTCCGCGACCGGCTGGCCAAGCTACCCATGGTCGCCGACGTGCTCGACGAGTTGGAGATCGTGGTCTCCGAACTGGTCACCAACGCCACCCGCTATGCCCCCGGCCCCTACGAACTACGCCTCCTGCACGACCGCGGCCTGCCGGTCAGAGCCGAGGTCGTCGACGCCGGAGCCGGAACCACCCTCATCGAACACCTCCTGCACCGCCCACTTCCTCTGCCCGAGCGCCTCGACGACCTCGAACTCGGCGGCCGGGGCCTGCGTATCGTCGCCGAACTCACCCACGGGCGCTGCGGCACCCAGTGGACCCGGCTGTGCGGCACCGGCCAACTCGGCACCGGCGTCTGGTTCGACCTCCCCACCCAGCCTTAATCCCCCCAGCCTCCGGGCAGACAGGATCCCCCCGATCCCGCTGACCCCGGAGCCGGTCCACGCCGACTCCCCCGTACCAGGCGTGGACCGTACAGAGGCCGGCGTCCACGGACCTGATCCCCCCGTCCGGGACGTCGGCCTCCCCATTCCCGCTACGACGGAAAGCGACGGTCCCCATGGTCACACCAGCAAACCCCAAAGGCCGCCGTCGTCGCGGAGCAGACCCCGTACCCACCGGCCCCCATCCGGCAAGCACGGACAACGCCACCGACCTGGCCCGCGACCTGGAAGCCCGCCACCCCGGCTGGGTCATCCTCTGGCGCCGCTGGGCCCGCCGCTACTGGGCCTTCCCCACCTGGCTCCCCAACGCCCTCGGCCCCATCGAAGCCAGAAACGTCCAGGACCTGCTGACCCAGATGAACGACCTCGACGTCCAACGCTCACCACGAAGCGGCAACGCTTAACCCTCGCACGGAAAGTCCCGATGACCTCCGCCAAGTGACCGGCACCAATACAACCCAAGCAAGCTCATGGCATATATGCATGAAATGCGGAAAAGTGATATTGGACGACTGGATGCACCGTGGACTTCGGGAGGCTGATCATGTCGCGACGTGGCTATTGGCGCGAATCTGACGGTACTCCCGTGCCGATGGCGGAGGCCCTGGAGATCTTGGCTGGTGAGGCCTATCCCTTACTCGTTGGTCTGGCAGGCGCATATCAAGCGGTCATCACCTACAAGGAGCTCGCCGAGAAGATTCGGGCGAGCACAGGCATCTGCACCAATATTATTCTCCCCAACTGGATTGGAGGTGTCCTGGACAAGGTGGCCTATGAAGCTCATCGTCGCGGCGATCCGCAGCTCACCGCTCTGGTGATCCGCACTGATAGCCGCATGGTGGGCAAGGGCTACGAAAGGGTTCTTGAGCTTGCTGGAGAGCCACCGGTAGGCAACGCTCAAGATCTTGAGCGGCACGCCGCTCGTGCGCGGCTGGAATGCTACCGGCGCTTCGGCGCGCCCCTGCCTCCTGACGGCGGCACTCCCGAACTCTCCCCAAAGCATTAAGCCGGCCATCGATCTTCAAAACGTACGCTCGAAGAGGCCTCCCCGGTAATGCCCTCGCTGCTCCGTGCGGCTTCCTCCAACCGGCGCTCGTGACCCGTACGGCCAACGGCGACCGAGTCAAAAAAGCCAGCCCTTCTCCCCCGGATGTGGCTCTTCACGATCCGGGGGTAGCCGAGATTTTCCGGATGGCGAGCCTGGGAACCTCCATCCTGGAAGACTCCGACATGCCTGCCCGCGAACCGCCACCTCCACCATGAAGAGTCCCCATCCATCGCAGGGCTCTCCCTGCCCACGCTTCAGGAGCCAACGATGGACAGCGAGATTCAGCTGATCAGTGACGGCGATGGCCTGGCTGTCATCGGGAGTCCGACGGCTGTCGAACGCTTCCTCGTCTCTGAGGGACTGTCCTCGAAGGACCTAGGGCTGCAACGGCTCGCGCCTGTCCTCAGGGCTGCGGCTGGAGTCGCACAGGTAGGTTCCGAGATTGCCGCCAACTCAGGTCGCTGGGTAAAGCTGACTCGGGAGTCAGCACAGTTTGTCGACAAGTACGGGCTGAGGACGAGCTCGAAGACGGGTCTCAGCTCGGGTGTGCTGAAGGGGAACCATGGTCAGATCAGGGGATTCGTCGAATTCGCGAAGGGGCCTGGATCGCTTCTGACCAACCCGGCCCTTCTAGCCGGTGCCGCGGGGATCATGGCGCAGCTTGCGATGCAACAGGCCATGGACGAGATCACCGACTATCTCGCCACGATCGATGAGAAAGTCGACGACGTGCTCCGCGCCCAGAAGGACGCCGTGTTGGCGGACATGGTCGGAGTGGACTTCGTCATCGAGGAGGCCATGACCGTCCGAGAGCATGTGGGCCGGGTCTCCGAGGTCACCTGGTCAAAGGCCCAGGCCACGTCGATGACCATCGCGCGGACCCAGGCGTACGCGTTGCGTCAACTCGACGCACTCGCGGAGAAGGTGGAGCACAAGGCCAAGATCGGTGATCTCGCCAAGGCGTCCAAGGAAGCCGAGTCCAAGGTTCAGGAGTGGCTCGCCGTTCTGGCTCGTTGTACCCAGCTGCAGGATGCGATCGCGGTGCTGGAACTCGACCGCGTGCTGGACGCGTCTCCGGAGGAGCTTGACCGGCATCGCCTCGGACTGAGAGCTGCCCGGCAGAACCGGCTGGAGCTCATCTCACGGAGCACCGACCATCTGATGGCCCGCATGGATGCGGCCGCCGGCACGGCCAACACCAAAGTGCTGCTGCACCCGACCGCGTCCCGGACCGTGGTGCGTTCGAGCAACCATGTCGCGACCGCCGTCGTTGACTTTCAAGGGCGGCTCGGGATCGAGCGCGGTCGACAGTCATTGGAGGCGAGACGATGGGTGGACGCGGCCGCGGAGGTGAGGGACAAGGTGCTCGAGACAGGAACAGCGGGCGTCGATACCGCCAGGCGCGTCGGTAACGAGACCTTCGAGCGGGCCAGATCGGTGACGGACAAGCTTTCCAGCGGAATTGCCGAGCGAGCGCTCCGTCGGCGCGGAGACGACGAGGAAGGCTGAATGAGCGGCGGCCGTCAGGCCTTGGAGCGCAAGCACCACACGATACGGCTGACGGTCACCCGGGGGTTTCTCGCTGCGCCGGCACCGTCCATGTCCGCGACTCCGAGTTCGCCTTCTCTGGCCTGGGGTGCACTGATCGCTGTCAGCGTGGTGGGACTGCGCCGATCAGTCGCCTGACTGCCTTGAGGTCGCCGGTCACCGTGAGCGCGCCGTCATCGATTGCCGAGGCCAGTGAGCGTTCGTGGCTCAGTACGGACTGCAGCGTGAGGTGGTCGCTCTCGAGGTATACGTCCGCGGGGGCAGGACCCTGGTCGCGCGCGACGGTGGCCAGTTCGCCGTCGACAATCTCGACGCGGTAGACGTCGCGTTCCAGGGCGATCCGATACGTCGCGGTCCACGGCACGTCCAACTGCGGCACGAAGAAGGCCCGCAAGCCGAGCAGTACGGTGTCGGCGCTGATCCCTCCGGTCAGCGGCACGACCGGTGAGCGCATGCCCCAGGTCCGAAGCGCCGCGAACACCGGCTCCAACTCGGTGCCCCATTCGGTGAGTTCGTACGTCCTGCTGGCCGCAGGCGGTGGCAGCGTACGCCTGCGCAGTACGCCGACTGCCTCGAGATCACGCAGCCGCTGTGCGAGCACGCTGGGGCCGAGTCCGGGCAGGGCGGCCTGCAGATCAGCGTAGCGGCGTGGCCCGAGGCGCAGTTCGCGCACCACCAGCAGTGCCCAGCGCTCGCCGATCATGTCGAGCGCGTGGGCGATGGGGCACGCCTGTCCGTACGTCCGCTTCCCGGACTTCTCGCCGGCCTTCTCGGGGGTCTTCACGTTTGCCATCGCCACCTCGTCCGTAGTCGGTCAACTTTAACTATGTAAACAGTAGCATCTACTTCGATTATCGAATTAGAGTCACGACGAGGCACACTCGGCCCCGACCCAGGAGGCACACCATGCACGACAGCCGGCAGGCCGCGAGCCCGTCCCAGGCCACACCGCAAAAGACAGTGCACGTCAACGATGTCGACCTGGCCGTACAGGCCTTCGGCGACCCGGCCGCCCCCGCGATCCTGCTCATCTCGGGTGCGGAGTCGTCGATGGACTGGTGGGACGACGACTTCACCGCCCGGCTCGCCGCGTCCGGCCGGTACGTGATCCGCTACGACACCCGCGACACCGGCCGCTCCACGACGTTCCCGGTCGGCGCGCCGACGTACACACAAGACGACCTGCTCGCCGACGCGGTCGGTGTGCTCGACGCGTACAACCTGGCCGCAGCGCACATCGTGGGCATCTCGATGGGCGGGGGCCTCGCACAGCTGCTCGGCATCGAGTACCCGGAACGGGTCCTGTCGCTCACCTTGATGTCCACCAGCCCCGGCGGACCCGGTGGTCCGGACAATCCCGACCTGCCGCCGATGAGCGAGGCGTTGGCCAAGATGTTCGAGGAGCCGGCCTCCGACCCCGACTGGTCCGACCGCGACGCGGTCATCGCGTACTTCCTCGCCGCCGAGCACGCCTTCTCCGGCACGATCCCGGTCGACGAGGACCGTGTACGCCGCACCGCCGGGCGCGCGTTTGACCGCAGCCCGGTCCCGGCCGCCGCGTCGAACCACTGGATGATCGAGGGCGGCGAGCCGATCCGCCCCCGCCTCGGCGAGATCACCGCACCGACCCTGGTCCTGCACGGCACTGAGGACCCGCTCTTCCCCTACGGCCACGCCGAGGCCCTGGCCCGCGAGATCCCCGATACATCGCTGGTCCCGCTGCCCGGTGTGGGCCACCAGATGCCGCCGTACCAGGTGTGGGACACGGTCATCCTGGCGATCGTCGGACACACCGGACCCCGCGTGCGGTGACCGGCCGCGGTTGCGATGCCTGATCCAGGCCACTCGTCCGGCCGAACCGCCCCCCCTCGCGACCGCGCCATCTCACCCAGTCGACGCTCCGTTACGACTCCACACAACAAGCACCAGAACCACACGCCTTTGGCCATTGACACTGGGCGGGGCTAAGTCGGCGTGTACTCACTGTGCGGGATCGCGAACTTCCAGACGGTCTCGAAAGCGCTCTTGCACAGCGCTATGTCGCCTGGATCGGTAGAGGTCACCTTCGCTCTTCCCAGGCCGTTCCCGGCGTAGTGGAGGAATACCGCCAGGCGATCGTCGAACAGGTAGAAGTCGTTGCCCGGCAGGGGGATCGACGAGACCAGCCGGCGAGGAATCCAGCGGATGTCCTCGCCGGCTTCCACCATCGGATGAGCGATGCTGTACGACCAGCGCTGATAGTCGCTCAGTGGCTCCGACACGATACGCGCTCTTCGTATCGTCTTGCCGCTCTTCACGTGTTCGCGCAGTGTGGAACACCAGCCCTGCAGCCACTCCAGGTCATCCGGTTCTCCGGCCGCCCACCTGGCCATGTAGGGCAGTTCCACTGCGGTGCCGTAGGCATCCCGCATCTCCAGGTGAACGGCGCTGTGCTCGAAGCCGGCCAACAGCTCCTCGAACGCGTCGTCAGAGATGTTCATGGGCCTGCCGGCGTGAAGAACCGAAGCATTCGGTCAGGGATCTCACAGGCGACCTCCCCCACGGGGATATCCATCTGGGCGAGGGCTTCCGGGTCGGTGACGATCCAGCCCTGGACCACCCAGCTACCACGGTCGGTTCGGTAGACGGTCGGTGATCCGGTCGGGTTACTGTCGGGATCTTTACCTACGAACGTTAGACGCATGTTCGGCTCCCCACTCTCGTGGTGCGGAATGTTGCGGACTTCCGAGGCGATCGCGGCTCCCTCGCGCAACATCTTCAACCTTCGTGGACCGGCTTGTCAGCCGATATGAGGTCGGCTTGGACGGTGATCGCGCCTCGGTCGAACAGGACGTGGTCGTTGGGGGCAGAGACACAGCAGGTTGCCAGGCTCGTCGGGGCCCTCGACGTGGCTCTTCCCCGGCCGGAGGGCCAGACCCGAGTCGCTCGCCAAACAGATCCGCCGGCTCGGCATCCCGGCCCTCCCCGCCCGCGGAGCCGCCATCCGCCGGCACATCCAAGACAGCCCCGCCCCGATCGTCGCCGACGCCCTCGGCTTCCACCCCGTCACCACGGCCAAGCTCGCCGCCGAGACCGGAACCACCTACAACCGCTACGCCCCAGGTGCCCACACACAGTCAGCACTGCTCAGGCCGGCCCGCCGAACTGACGACAGTTGAATAGGCGAGCCCACCAGTCCGGGACCCCTCGAAAGCGCGATCTCGCCGCTCATGGCCGACGGCGATCGCGCGGGTGGCCCAACATCTCGGCGTCTCCGGCGAGCCACCGGCGATGGCGGCCAGTGCGCGGCACCGCCCTGGCCAGGCCTAACAGGCCGTCGCTGCACAGGCGGGACGATCACACTCACACCTTCTGCTCATATGAGCAGAATCTAGCTCAAGTGTTGCAGGGAGGTTAATAGGCGACTTACAGTGCGTTACCTACGTCACATACGGAGGCTCAGATGCGCGCATTCCGGTCGCTCATAATCCCCTCTCTCCTGGTCGCCGCCCTGTCCGCCTGTTCGGTGTCCACCACCCCGGGCGGCTCTGCCGAGACCACCGGCCAGCAGTCGGACGGCCCTGTCGCCATCGGGTTCAGCCAGGCGACCCAGCAGTCCCCCTTCTATGTCCAGCTCCGCGAGGGGGCCGAGGCCGCCGCCAAGAAGGCCGGCGCCACGCTCTACTTCGCCGACGCGGGCGGCGACGTCACCAAGCAGAACAACGACATCCAGGACCTCATCACCCGTCAGGTCGACGTCCTGCTCATCAACCCGGTCGACCCGCAGGGTGTACAGCCGGGTATCACCGCGGCCAAGGCGGCCGGCATCTCGGTCGTGACCGTGGACCGGCCGGTGCCCGAGGGTGCGATCGCCCACGTCGGCCGCGACAACAAGGCGATGGGCGCGCTCGTCGGCAAGCGGCTCAGTGAGCAGCTCGGCGACAAGGGCGGCACGGTCATCGAGATCCGCGGCGACGCCGGCGGCGCCGTGGCGCGCGACCGCAGCGCGGGTTTCCACGAGGCCGTGGCGGCCAACCCCAAGATCAAGATCATTGAGGGCCCGTACTCGGACTACGTGCGCTCCAAGGCGGTCACCGCCATGCAGGACCTGCTCCAGGTCCACCCCGACGTGGCCGCCGTCTACGCGCACAACGACGACATGGCGCTCGGCGCCCTGCAGGTGCTCAAGGAGAACGGCAAGGACAAGGTCCTGGTCGCCGGGGTCGACGGGCTCATGGAGGCGGTCAAGCAGATCCCGTCCGGCCAGTACGTGGCCACCGCGCTCAACGACCCCATCTCCCTCGGCGCCAAGGCCGTGGAGACGATGCTCCAGGTCCAGAAGGGCGAGAAGGTCGAGTCCTCCATCGACGCGGGCACCGGGCTGATCGACACGGACAACGCCGCCCAGTACGCCAACGGAACCGGCGGGTTCGCCGAAGCCGGCAAGTAGCACCCCACAGGAGAAAGGCGACAGGATGTCGGAAACCATGCAGGCTGCGGTGCTTCACGCCCCCGGTGACATCAGGGTCGAACAGGTGCCCGTGCCCGTGCCCGGCCCAGGAGAGGCACTCGTCCGAGTCGCGGCCTGCGGGGTGTGCGGCTCTGACATCCCGCGCATGCTACGCGCGGGGGCCTACCACTTCCCGATCATCTGCGGCCACGAGTTCTCGGGCCACGTGGTCCGCCTCGGCGACCGTCTGGCCGCCACCGGCCGCGTCCGGGAGGGAGACCTGGTCACCGTACCCCCGCTCATCCCCTGCCACGCCTGCGCTCCCTGCAGCCAGGGCCACTTCAGCCTGTGCAAGGACTACGGCTACTTCGGCAGCCGCAGGGACGGGGCCTACGCCCAGTACGTCACCGTGCCGGACGAGAACCTGATGGTGCTACCGGCCGATCTCGACCCGCGTGCCGCGGCCATGCTCGACCCGGCCGCGATCGCGCTGCACGCCCTGTGGCGCACCCGGATGCGCGGCGGCAAGCGGGTGGCGGTGGTTGGCGCCGGCCCGATCGGGCTGTTCGCGGTGCAGTGGGCCAAGCTCGCCGGTGCGGCCGAGGTGCTCGTCGTCGAGGTGAACGAGCAGAAGGCCGCCATGGCCACCGAGGCCGGCGCCACCCATACCGCGACCAGCGCGGAAGCGGCCGCCGAGACGGTCGGCGACGGCTACGACGTGGTCATCGAGTCAGCGGGCGTGCCCGCCACGGTGGACCAGGCCGTGGGCCTGGCGGCCAGGCACGGCGAGGCGGTGTTCATCGGCATCCCGCACGACCCCGTGGTGCTGCCGAAGGCCACGTTCAGCTCGTTCCTGCGCCGCGAGGTCACCCTGCACGGGGCGTGGAACTCCTTCTCCGCGCCCTTCCCCGGTGAGGAGTGGCGGGTCGCGGCCAAGGGGCTGAGCTCGGGCGACCTCGCCTGGAAGTTCATGATCACGCACGAGCTGGGGCTGGACGCGCTGCCCGAGACCATGGCCGGCCTCGGTGAGCGGTCGATCTTCAGCTCCAAGGTTCTCTTCCTGCCGAACGAGGAGTGACGATGACGGCTTTCCTCGCGCTCGACCTGGGAACCGAAGGCGCGCGGGCCGCGGTCTACAGCGTCGAAGGTTCGCCGATGGGGACGGGCGACGCCGCGTACCCGACGAACTTCCCCCGGCCGGGATGGGCCGAGCAGGACCCGGACGACTGGTGGCGGGCGAGCGTCCACGCGGCCCGCCAGGCGCTCGCCGAGGCGGGCGATCCGCCCATCGCCGGGGTCGCGGTGGCGACCACGGCCTCGACGGTGGCCGTCCTCGACCAGCAGGGCCGCCCGCTGCGGCCGGCCCTGCTGTGGATGGACGGCCGGGCGGGCGAGGAGTCGGCGCTGACCGCGCAGACCGGCCACCCGGTCCTGCGCTACTCCGGCGGCTGCGACGCGGTGGAGTGGCTGGTGCCCAAGGCCATGTGGCTGGCCCGCCACGAGCCCGAGACCTACCGTGCCGCCGCACGCGTCGTCGAGGCGGTGGACTACATGGTGTGGCGGCTCACCGGGCGGTGGGCGGGATCGCGCATGAACGCGGTGTGCAAGAGCAACTACGATCCGCGCGGTACGGGCTTCCCGCACGACCTGTACGCCTCGCTCGGCATCGGCGACCTGGGCGACAAGTTGCCGGACGACATCGTGCCGGTCGGCGAGGCAGTGGGGCCGCTCGGCGTACGGGCCCGCGAGGAGTTCGGCGTCACCGGCCCCGCGGTCGTCGTGTCGGGCGGGATCGACGCGCACCTGTCGCTGCTGGCCATCGGCGGTGCCCCGGAAGGGCGGGTGTCGATCGTCTGCGGCACGTCCAACGCGTTCGTCACCGAGATCGACGAAGCGGTCTTCCCGTCCACCGTCTGGGGGCCGTACCCGGACGCGCTGCAGACGGGCCGCTGGCTCGTGGAGGGCGGCCAGGTGAGCGCGGGCTCCGTGCTGGCCTGGGCGGGCGAGAAGCTCATCGGACGGCCCCGGGCCGAGCTCGGCGGACTCATCAAGGCCGCGGCGGAGCTGCCGCCGGTCGACCACGGGTTGATCGTCCTGGACTACTTCATGGGCAACCGCACGCCGCTGCGGGACCCGCGCCTGCGGGGCGCGGTGCTCGGGCTGACCCTGGCCAGCTCCGCCGAGCAGATCTACCGGGCGGCCGTGGAGGGCGTCGCGTACGGCACCCGCCAGGTCCTCGACTCCTTCATCGACGGCGGCATCGCCGTGGAGGAGGTCTACCTGTCGGGCGGCATTCGGCACAACGAGCTGTGGCTCCAGACCACCGCCGACGTGCTCGGCCGGCCGGTCCATCTGGTCACCGGTGACAACCTGACGCTGCGCGCCTGCGCGGTGCTGGCCGCGGCCGGCACCGGGTGGTACGCCTCGCCGGCGGAGGCGGCAGTGCGATACGCGCCCCAGGTCCGCACCGTGGAGCCGGTCGCCGAGCACGTGGCGGCCTACCGCCACGGCTACCCCGACTACCGCGCGGCCACCGCCGCCACCACGGAGATCTCCCACCGGCTGAGCGATCCGCGGCGGAGGTCCGGCTCATGACCGACGACGACCAGCTCTACCAGGTGGCCGTCCGCTACTACGAGAGCGGCGAGACGCAGGAACAGATCGCCCACGCCATGCACCTGACCCGATGGAAAGTGGGGCGGATGCTGGCCGAGGCACGCGAGGTCGGCATCGTCAGGATCGAGGTGCTGCATCCGCGTTCCCGGGTGGGCGCCCTGGAGCGGGCGCTCAGCAAGCGGTTCCGGCTGCGGGAGACCATCGTGGTGGCGGGCAGCGGCGGCGACGAGCAGGTGCGCAAGCAGGTGGCCGCAGCCGGCGCCGACCACCTGGTGGCGATGCGGCCCGTGCCCCGGCTGATCGGCGTCTCCTGGGGCCGGACGCTCGACCGGCTGGCCGGTGAGCTCACCCCTGGCTGGGCGACGGGCGTCAACGTCGTGCAGATCAACGGCGCGCTCAGCCGCTCGCGACAGCCGACCGGCGCGGGCAGCATGGCGAGTTCGATCGCCCATCACGGCGGCGGCACCGCGACGCTGCTGGCCGCCCCGGCGATCCTGGAGCAGCAGAGCACCCGGGCGGCGCTGGAGAACGACCGCGCCGTCTCCGACGTGCTCACGCTGGCCGCCAGGGCGGACCTGTTCCTGTTCAGCCCCGGCGGCATGGGCAGCGACTCGGTGCTGGTGGACTCCGGTCAGATCGACGCGGGCGACCTCGACCGGCTCGCGGCCGCCGGCGCGGTGGGGGACGTGCTGGGCCGTTTCATCGACGCGCGCGGCCAGATCGTCGACCCCGACCTGGACGGCCGCACGCTCGGCCTGTCCTTGGACCTCCTGCGCTCGCCCACCACCTCGGTCGCGCTGGTCAGCGGCAGCGCGAAGCGGGCGGTGTGCCGGGCCGTCGTGACCAGCGGCCTGTGCGACGTGCTGATCACCGACGACCAGAACGCCACTCACCTGCTGGAGGAGACATGACCGGCACCGGGGAACGGCTGCGCATGACCGGGATCGTCAAACGCTTCCCCGGCACCGTCGCCCTGGACGGGGTCGAGCTGAGCGTCCGCCCCGGCGAGGTGCACTGTCTGCTGGGCGAGAACGGCGCCGGCAAGAGCACCCTCATGAAGATCCTGGCCGGCTCCTACCAGCCGGAAGAGGGCACGATCCTGCTGGACGGGCAGCCCTTCAGGCCCGCCACCCCGCATGCGGGGCAGGCGGCCGGCATCGCGGTGATCTACCAGGAGCTGGACCTGCTGCCGGACCTCACCGTCGCGCAGAACCTGCTGCTGGGCCGGGCGCCGCGGCTGGGCCCGTTCGTCCGGCGCGGGCAGCGGGCGCGGCTGGCCCGCGAGGCACTGGACCGGGTCGGCGCCTCTTTCCCCGTCACCACCCGGGTCGGGGAGCTGCCGATCGCGGCCCAGCAGCTCACCGCCATCGCCAAGGCGCTGACCGCCGACGCGCGCGTCATTGTCATGGACGAGCCGTCGGCCACACTCGGCGAGAGCGAACTGCTGGCGGTGTTCGAGGTCATCCGCTCCCTCACCGCCGAAGGACGGTCGGTGATCTTCATCTCCCACCGCATGGACGAGGTCATGGAGATCGGCGACCGCGCCACGGTGCTGCGCGACGGCCGTACGGCGGGCGTCTATGACCTGGCCTCGACCGGTCCCGACGAGATCGTGGCTGCGATGATCGGCGAGGCGAGCGAACTCGTGGGCGCCACGGACCGGCCCGCGCCCGGCGGGGAGCCGCTGCTGCGCGTCGAGCGGGTCCATGTGCCAGGGCTCCTCGACGTCCGCGATCTCGAGGTACGGCCGGGCGAGGTCGTCGGGCTCGCCGGTCTCGGCGGCGCGGGCCGGACCACGCTGCTGCGTGCCCTGTTCGGCGACCTCAAGGCTCAGGTCACGGCCCGGCTGGACGGCCGCCCGCTCCAGGTCGCCGGCCCGGCCGCCGCCGTACGCGCGGGGCTGGCCCTGGTGCCGGAGAGCAGGAAGGAGCAGGGCCTGATGCTGGGGTTGTCCGTCAGCCGCAACGCCGCGATCGGCGCGCTCGGCCGCCCCCCGTGGCTGCTGCCCGGCCGGCGCGGCCGGCGCCTGGCCCGGCCCGTGCTCGCCGACCTGGGCGTCAAGGCGGCGGGACCCGACCAGCTCGTGGGCCAGCTCTCCGGCGGCAACCAGCAGAAGATCGTGCTGGCCAAGTGGATCATCCGGGGCGGGATCAGGGTCCTGCTGCTGGACGAGCCCACGCGCGGCCTGGACGTCGGCGCCAAGGCCGACCTCTACCGGCAGGTGCGCCACCTCGCCGACCAGGGTGTGGCCGTGCTGCTGGCCAGCAGCGAGCTCAACGAGCTGACCGCCAACGCCGACCACATCCAGGTCCTGTACGAAGGCCGCAACGTCGCCCGCTTCGACCCCCGCACCAGCCCGGAAAGCGTCATCGCGCACACCGTCATCACAGGAGCCACGGTATGACCACATCCCTCGGATCCACGGTGGCCTCGGCCACCGGAAAGGAGCGCGGCGGCCGATCGCGCCGCGGCGCCGACCTGATCGTCAAGTCCAACCTGCTGCTGGTCTTCCTCGCCCTGTGCGTGGTGGCGTCGCTGCTGGCGCCGCAGTTCCTGACCGGCCGCAACATCGCCAACCTGCTGCAGCAGTCGTCGCTGACCGGCATCGTGGCCATCGGCATGACCATGGTGGTGCTGACGGCGGGCATCGACCTGTCGGTCGGCAGCGTCGCGGCCTTCGGCGGGATGACCGTCGCCCTGCTCATGGTCTCGGGCGTGCCGGTCCTGCCGGCGATCCTGCTCAGCATCGCGGCCGGCGCGGCGTTCGGCGCCGTCATGGGCGGGCTGTCGGCGTACCTGTCGCTGCCGGCGTTCATGACCACCTTGGCCGGGCTCACGGCCATCCGCGGGCTCACGTACCTGCTGACCGACGGCAAGCCGGCGGAGGCCGGCGGATCCGAGGCGTTCCAGCTCCTCGGCGGCGGGTTCGTCGGCTACGTGCCGATCGTCGGGATCATCTTCGTGGTGGTCACCCTCCTCGCCGCCGGGGTGCTGCGCGGCACCACGTTCGGCGAGTACGTGTACGCGGTCGGCAGCAACAAGGAGGCCGCCCGGCTGTCCGGCCTGCCCGTGCGAGGCGTGATCACCACGGTGTTCGCGGTGTCGGGCGGGCTGGCGGCGCTGGCCGGAGTGCTGCTCACCTCCCGTCTGACCGTGGGCCAGCCCACCGCCTTCAGCGGGCTGGAGCTGGACGCGATCGCGGCCGTGGTGCTGGGCGGCACCAATCTGTTCGGCGGCCGGGGCGGTGTGTTCGGCACCTTCGTGGCGGTGCTGCTGCTGTCGGTGCTGCGCAACCTGTGCAACCTGCTCGGCCTGGGCTCCTTCTTCCAGATGGTGGTGACCGGCCTCATCCTGCTGGTCGCCCTCGTACTCAACATGCTCATCGAGAGGCGTGGCGCTCGTGCCTGACACCATTCCCGGCTCGTTGCGGGCCTACCTGCACGGACTGCCCGGCGTCGACGAGGTCGGCGTCGGCCGGCGGGCCACCGACCTGGCCACCCGGTCGATCAAGACCACGGCCAAGCGGTACGCGATCGACCTGGCCATCAGGATGGTGGACCTGACCACCCTCGAAGGGGCGGACACCCCGGGCAAGGTGCGCGCGCTGGCGGCCAAGGCCGTACGGCCCGACCCGGCCGACCCCACCGCTCCCTCGGTCGCCGCGCTCTGCGTGTACCCCGACATGGTCGCCGTGGCCGCCGAGGCGCTGAAGGGCAGCGGCGTCGGGCTCGCCTCGGTCGCCACGGGCTTCCCCGCCGGGCGCACGTCGCTGGAGGTGAAGCTGGCCGACACGAGCGCGGCGGTGGCCGCCGGAGCCACCGAGATCGACATGGTGATCGACCGGGGCGCGTTCCTGGCGGGCGACTACCGCAAGGTCTTCGACGAGATCACGGCCGTCAAGGAGCAGTGCGGCCAAGCCCATCTGAAGGTCATCCTGGAGACCGGCGAGCTGGTCACCCACGACAACGTACGACGGGCGTCCTGGCTGGCGCTGCACGCCGGCGCCGACTTCATCAAGACCTCCACCGGCAAGGTCGCGCCCGCCGCCACCCTGCCGGTGACGCTGATCATGCTGGAGGCCGTCAGGGACTACCGGACGGCCACCGGACGGCAGGCCGGGGTGAAGCCCGCCGGCGGCATCCGCACCACCAAGGACGCCATCCGCTACCTGGTGCTGGTCAAGGAGATCGCCGGGGACGACTGGCTCGACCCCGCGTGGTTCCGGCTCGGCGCCTCGACGCTGCTGAACGACCTGCTCATGCAGCGGACCAAGCTCGCCACCGGCCACTACGGCGGGCCCGACTACTACACGATCGACTAGGGAGAGGTGTGGAGATCTTCGAGTACGCGCCGGCGCCGGAGTCACGGGCCATCGTGTCCATCCGGCCGTCGTACGACCTGTTCATCGACGGCGAGTTCGTCGAATCCAAGAGCGATGAGCGCATCGTCACGGTCAACCCTGCCGACGAGGAGCCGCTGGCCGAGGTGGCCGTCGCCGATGACGCCGACGTGGATCGCGCCTTCGCGGCGGCGCGGCGGGCCTTCGAGCAGGTGTGGTCGCCCCTGCCGGGGGCCGAGCGCGGCAAATACCTGTTCAGGATCGCGCGCGTGATCCAGGAACGTGCCCGTGAGCTGGCCGTCCTGGAGTCGCTGGACAACGGCAAACCGATCAAGGAGACCAGGGACGTCGACCTGCCGCTGGCCGCCGCCCACTTCTTCTACTACGCCGGTTGGGCCGACAAGCTGGCGCACGCCGGGCTGGGCACCCGGCCGCTGGGCGTGGCCGCGCAGGTCATCCCGTGGAACTTTCCGCTGCTGATGCTCGCCTGGAAGGTCGCGCCCGCGCTGGCCACCGGGAACACGGTCGTGCTCAAACCCGCCGAGACCACCCCGCTGACCGCCCTGGCGTTCGCGGAGATCTGCCAGGAGGCCGGGTTGCCGGCCGGCGTGGTGAACATCGTGACCGGGGCCGGCGCCACCGGCCGCGCCGTGGTCGCGCACCCTGGCGCCGACAAGGTGGCCTTCACCGGCTCCACCGAGGTCGGCAGGGAGATCGCCCGCGCGGTCGCCGGCACGGGCAAGCGGCTCACTCTCGAACTCGGCGGCAAGGGCGCCAACATCGTCTACGACGACGCGGCGATCGACCAGGCCGTCGAGGGGATCGTCACCGGGATCTTCTTCAACCAGGGCCACGTGTGCTGCGCGGGCTCCCGGCTGCTGGTCCAGGAGTCGATCGTGGACGAGCTGCTGGCCCGGCTGCGGGCCCGCATCGAGCGGCTGCGCCTCGGCGACCCGCTGGACAAGAACACCGACATCGGCGCCGTCAACTCCGCGGCGCAGCTCGCCAGGATTCGCGAGCTCGCCGCGGCCGGCCAGGCGGAAGGCGCCACGGGCTGGTCGCCGGCGTGCCCGCTGCCCGAGCGCGGGTACTGGTTCCCGCCCACCGTGTTCACCGGAGTCACGCAGGCGCACCGGATCGCCCGCGAGGAGATCTTCGGCCCCGTGCTGTCGGTGCTGACCTTCCGCACTCCGGAGGAGGCCGTGGCCAAGGCCAACAACACGCCGTACGGGCTGTCCGCCGGCGTGTGGACGGAGAAGGGCTCCCTGATGCTCTGGACCGCCAGCCGGTTGCGCGCCGGTGTGGTGTGGTCCAACACCTTCAACGTGTTCGATCCCGCCAGCCCCTTCGGCGGCTACAAGGAGTCCGGTTATGGCCGTGAGGGCGGTCGGCACGGGCTGGAGGCTTACCTTGACTGACACCTTTCCGCGCATCGCCGTGCGCAGGACGTACAAGCTCTATGTCGGCGGCGCGTTCCCGCGCTCGGAGTCAGGCAGGTCCTATCCCGTGACGTCCTCGGCCGGAGACCATCTCGCCAACGCCGCCCAGGCCTCGCGCAAGGACGTACGCGACGCCGTGGTGGCGGCCCGCAAGGCGTTTCCCGGCTGGTCGGGACGCACGGCCTACAATCGCGGCCAGATCCTCTACCGGGTCGCGGAGATGATGGAGGGCCGGCGGGCCCAGTTCGCCGAGGAGGTCACCGCGGCGGAAGGGGTGGGCAAGGCCAGGGCGCAGGCGCTCGTGTCGGCGGCCATCGATCGCTGGGTCTACTACGCCGGGTGGGCCGACAAGTTCGGCCAGCTGCTGGGCGGCGCGAACCCCGTGTCGGGCCCGTACTTCAACCTCTCCGAGCCCGAGCCGACGGGCGTCGTGGGCGTCTTCGCCCCCACCGGCTCCTCGCTGCTCGGGCTGGTCTCGGTACTCGCCCCCGTGCTCACCTCCGGCAACACGGCGGTGCTGGTGGCCGACGAGGGCGCCCCGCTGCCCGCGATCACGCTGGCCGAGGCGCTGGCCACCTCGGACCTTCCGGCGGGTGTCGCGAACATCCTGACCGGCCGCCTGTCCGAGCTCGCCCCACCGCTGGCCGGCCACGCCGACGTGAACGCCCTGGACCTGGCCGGCGCGGGGAGTCTCGCGGTCGAGCTGGAAGGCCTGGCGGCGACCACGCTCAAGAGGGTCCTGCGACCCGGCGGAGACGACTGGGACGATACCGATCCCGGTCTGTCCCGCATCAGGCCCTTCCTGGAGATCAAGACGGTCTGGCACCCGATCGGCCGGTGACTCGGGGCCGCCGGTCAGGAGCGGCTGCGGGGTTGCAGGGCGCCCAGGAGGATCTCGGCCATCCGGCATCCTGGGCGCGCCGTCGCGAGCGTGGCGCTCCATGGTGAGCGCGCCCGCATCGCCCCCGCGAGCCAGCGCGAGGACACTGATCACGGGCAAATGAAAGTGCTGACTTCGCCCCTGTCCTCAACGGCCCGGTTTGCTGATCCGGCCCTCGGCGTCGACGACGACCACCTCGACCCCCTGAGCCGCGAACGGGGCCAGCGCCTCCTCGGTCGCGCTGTCGTCGGTCACCAGCGTCCACGGCCCCGGCAGCCGCACCCAGGCGTGGAACGGGCGCCACCCCAGCTTGGCCGCGTGCGCCAGCACGTACGTCCGCTGGGAGCTGCGGGCCATCAGCTCCTTGAGCCGGGTCTGCTGGAGATCCGCCTCGCAGATCCCCCGGTCGGCGGTGACGCCGTCGGCGCCGAGGAAGGCCCGGTCGAACGACATCCGCTCCAGCGCCGCCTCGGTGACCGGGCCGACGAACCCCTGGCTGAGGTGACGCAGCCGGCCACCCAGGCACTCCACGTGGAGCCCCTCGACGTCGTCCAGCTCCTTCAGCACCGCGAGGCTCGTGGTGGCGATCAGGAGCTGGGTGCTTGAGCGCAGCTCGTGCGCGAGCGCCGCGACGGTCGAGCCGGCGTCGAGCAGCACCGACTCCCCGGCCCTGATCTGCTGGGCCGCCCACCGGGCGATGCCGCGCTTGAGCTCGAAGGCGTCGCCCACGCGCTGGCGCAGCGAGTCCTCGGGGTGGGCGACGACGGCCATCGCTCCGCCGTACGTGCGGGCCAGCAGGCCCTGCGCGGTCAGCCGGGCGAGGTCGCGGCGGATGGTGGAGGGCGTCACGGCGAACGTCGAGGACAGCTCTTCGACACTGGCGAGGCCGCTGGTCGTGGCCAGACGCACGATCTCGGCACGGCGACGGTCGGAGTTGATCCTGGGCAACGCTGCTCCTTCTCGACTTGTCGTTCGAGCGCCCCGGGCTCAGATCGCCGGGCTGGGAGACATCTGGGCGGCTTGCCGCAGCGCCTCGATCATGCTACCGACCTCGGCGACGCCTTTTCCGGCGATGTCGAAGGCGGTCCCGTGGTCCACGGACGTACGGATGACGGGAAGGCCCACGGTGATGTTCACCCCGGCCTCGATGCCGAGGATCTTCACCGGGCCGTGGCCCTGGTCGTGGTACATGGCCACGATCAGGTCGTAGTCGCCGCGGCCCGCGACGAAGAACGCGGTGTCCGCGGGCAGCGGCCCGTGCACGTCCACCCCGTCGGCCTTCAGCCGCTCGACAGCCGGGACGATCTTCTTGTCCTCCTCGCCGTACCCGAACAGGCCGTTCTCCCCGGCGTGCGGGTTGATGCCGCACACACCGATCCGCGGGTTCGGGATCCCGGCACGGCGCAACGCCTCGTGGCCCCGGCGGACGGTCCGCTCGACCAGGCCGGGCTCGATCTTGGCGATGGCATCGATCAGCCCGATGTGCGTGGTGACGTGGATGACCCGGATCTTCGGCGACGACAGCATCATGGACACCTCGTCGGTCGCGGTCAGGTGGGCGAGCAGCTCGGTGTGCCCAGGGTAGATGAAGCCGCCCGCGTGCAGGGCCTCCTTGTTCAGCGGGGCCGTGCAGATGGCCTGCACGTCGCCGGCCATCGCCAGCTCGCTGGCGACGCGCACGTAGTGGTAGGCGGCCGCGCCCGCCACGGAAGAGATCTGCCCCCACGGCAGGTCCGCCGGCAGGAGGCCCAGGTCGATGACGTTGACGCGGCCCGGCTCGAACACGGCGTCGGCCACCGCGTCGACCGCCACGATGTCGGTGTCGATCCCGAGGATGTCGGCGGCCTGGCGCAGCCGTACGGCGTCACCGATGACGACGGGACGGCAGAGCTCGGTGATCCGGGGGTCCTGGAGGGCGCCGACGACGACTTCCGGACCGACACCGGCCCCGTCGCCCATGGTGACGGCGATGATCGGGATGGCCGCCGTACGCGGCTGGTGGCCGGTGGCGGCGGGGGTGATGTTCACGATGGAACCTTTCGCTGGGTGCTGCGGGGGAACGGTGGTGGGAGAGGGGGCGAAACGAGGGTCGAGAGACCGGACGATCTCGACGAGCGACTCGGCTCCGCCGAAACCGCCCGGGCGGGTGACGACCGAACGGCCGTCCGGCGTCAGGGAGTGGACGGCTCCGGGGTGGACCTGCCCGATCGGGGTGAGGCCCCGAACGCGGAGGGCGTCGAGGACGCGCCGGGCGGTCTCCCCGCCGGTCAGCACGAGGTCCACCGGGGATTCGGTCCCGCGTACCGCCTCCGCGACGGCCTCGGCCAGCCGGTGCGCGATCTCCCGCGCCGACGCGGGGAGGACGGCGCCGGCGGCGTCGAGGTAGACCACGACCGGACGGTCGCCGATGGGGACGCGGGGAAGCGCCGCCCGGTCACCGGGGGGCCCGAGGAGCGTCGGCACGGGCAGGGCCACCGGCACGGCCCCGGCCTCGACCAGCCTGCGCACCTGCTCGGCCGCGATCGCCTCCGCGCTTCCGACCACCACCAGCGGCGCCGGAGCCGCCACCGTCCCGTCCCTTGCGGCCCTTCGCCCAGCCGCGCCGACCTGGGCGAACTCCCCTTCCCCGCCCGGCGCGGACGACCCTTCCCCGCTCGGCGCGGACGACGCGGACCGCGCGGGGGGCGTCGGGCGCGTCGTGCCGCGGAGGTGGCGGCCGAGGGCGTCGGCGAGGCCGCCGGAGCCCACCAGCCGTACGGAAGGGACGGTGAGGGCGGCGCGCAGGACGGCGTCCAGGTCGTCGTCGGTCTCGGCGTCGCACACCGCGACGTGGCCACGGGCCGCGCAGGCGGCGATCATCTCGCCGAGATGGCCCGAACGGACGATGGCGAGGTCCAGCACGCGGACCGGCAGGGGCGCGAGGGCCGCGGCGACCGACGTCGGCGCGGGGACGCCGTCCACGGCCCAGGCGTCGGTCCGGTGCAGGGACACGCCCGCCACGTGCAGTACACCGTCGCGGACGACCCGGTCCAGGGCCGGCAGCGCCGGGGTGACCACGACGGCGGCGCCGGGCGTGGCGAGCGCCCCCACCTCGGCCGCCACGTTGCCGCGCAGCAGAGAGTCGATCTTCTTGAAGATCAGCCGTGCCCGCCCCACCGAGGCCAGGCGCACCGCGGCACGCACCGCGGCGGCGGCCTCGGCCGGCCCGCGGTGCCGAGAGTCGGTGTCGGTGACCAGCACGTCGGCCCCGGCGTCCCCGAAACCGTCCGCGCCGTCCACGCCGGGTTCCGCGTGGTCGCGCTCGTCCCGCCCCGGGGGGCGGGCGAGAAGAATCTTAGTGCGTGTTTCGCGCATCATGATTCGCGCCGCAGACTCGGCCGCGCCGGACAGGTCGTCGGCCACGACGAGGATGCCGTGCGCGGCCGTCATGGGCTTGGGCGTCAAGGAACCCCCGATTTGATCCGTCTACCTGCGTTTCTACCGACCCTTGTGGTTCTCGTGAACCCCGTGCGCGGCACGCTCCGGGGTGGGCGGCACGTCGGCGCAGCCTTGCATGTCGCCTGGATGATGTCACAGCTTGCGCGAAATGCGCTAGACCTCTTGCGTGGAATGCGCAGTCGTGTAATGGTGCAGCAACGTCGTTGTGACGTGGGAACCATCCGGTCCTGCTAGGCGGCCGCCGAGAGGGCGCACCGCTGCGGTCCAGAAAGCGAGAAGCCCAGTGACCCATCTCGGAAGCGGCAGCCCCCAGCTCTCCCGCCGCAGCCTTCTCCGCCTCGGTGCTCTCACAGGTGCGGCCATGACGCTGAGTCCCCTCGCCGCCTGCGCGGGGCCGGGGACCGTCACCGGCACCGGCGGGACCAGCGGGGGAGCCGGCGGACAGGGCCTGACGCTGGCGCTCAACCGCTCGCTCGTCTCGTTGGACAACAAGCTCAACCAGTTCGACGCCGCCGTCAGTGTCCAGCGCGGCGTCCGGCAGGCGCTGACGTTCATCGACCCGAAGCTCGCCGTGCAGAACGTCCTGGCCGAGAGCTTCGAGCTGACGGCCCCCACCGAGTGGACGGTCAGGTTGCGCGACGGCGTCCGCTACTCCGACGGCAGCCCGGTCACCGTGGAGGACGTCTCGACCGCGCTGGAGATGTACCAGAAGGTCCCCGGGTCGTTCCTGGCCGGCTTCTTCCCCGAGTGGCCGAAGGTCACCCCGGTGGACAAGAGCACCTTCAAGCTCGTGTCCGAGAACCCGATGCCCACCCTCGACTACCTGATGGCGAACATCCTGATCACCCCCGCCGCCGCCAACAAGCCGGAAGAGCTCCAGGACGGTGTCGGGTCCGGCCCGTACGTCGTCACCTCCGCCAGCCGGGGTACCGGCGAGTACACCCTCCAGGTCAACGACAAGTACTGGGGCCCCGCACCCGCGATCAAGACCGTGCGGGTCAGGTTCCTGCCCGAGGAGGCCGGCCGGATCGTCTCCCTGCGCAGCGGTGAGGTGGACGTGATCGACGCGATCTCCCCCGACGCGATCGCCCAGCTCTCCGGCCTGGCCGACGTGGAAGTCCAGGAGGTGCCGGGCACCCGGATCTGCCAGCTCTTCTACAACTTCCGCAAGCCCTCCGGGCACCCCCTGGCCGACGCGCGCGTGCGCGAGGCGCTGACCTACGCCATCAACGGCCCCTCCCTGGTCAAGGATGTCTTCTCCGACTCGGTGACGCCGATGCGCGGCGTGGTGGCCGGCACCCTGGCCGGCGCGGCGGAGACGGGCGAGTACGTCTACGACCCGCGGAAGGCCCGGCAACTGCTCGACGCCGCCGGTGTCAAGGACCTCACCCTCAAGATCATCTGGGAGACCGGGGAGTTCGTCAACGACACGAGTGTCATGGAGGCGGTGGTGGAGATGCTCAAGGCGGTCGGCGTGCGGGCGGAGCTCCAGCAGTTCCAGCCCGGCGGGGACATCTCCAAGTGGCGGCAGGGCCGGGCCGGCGACTGGGACGTGCTCGGCAACGGCTACGGCACACCCACCGGGCTGGCGCTGACGCCGCTGCAGGGCATGTACGCCGGCACCGCCGAGAAGGAGGCCAGCCGGGACACCTACCAGGGCTACGTCTTCCCCAAGATCACCACAATGGTGGAGAAGGCATCCCAGGAGGCCGACCAGGCCAAACGGGAGCGCCTGCTCGCCGACGCCCAGAAGGAGATCTGGAACACCTGGCCCTGCCTGTGGGCGTTCACCCCCAAGACCGTCATCGCCCGGCGCAAGCACGTGCAGAACCTACAGCTCGGCCCCACCAACTCCTACGACCTCGCCACCGTCCGACTGAGTGGATGAACATGGTCCGCTACATTGCACACCGGGTCGGGCAGAGCGTTCTCACCATCTTCCTGACCGTCTCGACGGTGTTCGTCCTCGTCCGGCTGGCGCCCGGCGACCCCGCCGCCGCGTACGCCAGCCCGCTGGCCACCACGGCCGAACTCGACCGCATCCGCGTCCAGTTCGGCCTGGACAGGCCGCTGATCGAACAGTACGGCTACTTCGTCCGCGACCTTTTCGGCGGCAACCTGGGAACGTCCTTCTCCTTTCAGGCCCCCGCGCTGGACGTCGTGCTCAGCCGCATGCCGTACACGATCATGCTGGCGGTGTCGGCCATCCTCTTCGCCGCGGCGGTGGCCATCCCGCTCGGCGTGTGGATGGCCCGGCACGCCGACACCACCCGTGAGCTGGGCGCCAACGTGGCGATGATCGCCGGCCAGTCCATGCCGGAGTTCTGGAGCGGCATCATGCTGCTGACCGTCTTCGCGGTGCTCGTGCCCGTGCTCCCGGCGTCCGGCTTCACGAGCTGGTCCGCCCTGGTACTGCCGACGGTGACCGTCGGCATCCTGCAGATCGCGCTGATCTCCCGGATGGTCCGCCGCGAGATGGCCGCCGGCTTCGCCTCCCCCTATCTGACGGTGGCCCGCTCCCGCGGCGTCTCCGAACGTGGCCTGACCTGGCGCTACGCCATGGGCAACTCGGCCGTGCCGGTGGTGACCGCGCTCGGCACCCGGTTCGCCGCCATGCTCAACGGCGTGGTCGTGGTCGAGGTGGTGTTCGCCTGGCCGGGCGTCGGGTCGCTCGTCGTCCGCGCGCTGGAGACCCGCGACTATCCGCTGATCCAGGCGACGATCCTGGTGACGGCAGTTCTGACCGTGCTCGTCCAGCTCCTCATCGACCTCACCTACCCGCTGCTCGACCCGCGGGTACGACTCGGGAAGGCGGTGGCCTCGTGAGTACGGTGACGGCCGGGCCCGGCGGTCTGGACGCCGCGGCGCCGCCCGCGCGGCCCAGCGCGGTGACCCCCAAGGACCTCGCCCGGTCCACGGCGGCCCGCCGCCGCAGGAGCGCGAAGCTGAGGATCTGGGTCGGCTCGATCTGCGTGGCGCTGGTCGTCCTGCCCGTCACGCTGGCGAGCGTCCTGCCGATCCCCGGACCCGACGAGCAGAGCCTCAGCCTGCGCCGCCTGCCGCCGCTGACCGGCGGGCACCTGTTCGGCACCGACCAGCTCGGCCGTGACCTGCTCTCCCGCATCCTGCACGGCGGCCAGGTCTCGCTCACCGTCGGTGTGCTGGCCATCGTGGTCTCCGGCGTCATCGGCCTGGCGGCGGGCGCCACGGCCGGGTTCTTCGGCGGCTGGGTGGACAACATGGTGTCCCGGCTGCTGGAGGCGCAGCTCTCACTGCCCCTGCTGCTGATGCTGCTGCTCGTCGTCGCGCTGTTCGGCCCGTCCATCCCGGTCATCACATTCGTGATCGCGATCGCGCAGTGGCCGGAGGTGGCCCGCCTCACTCGCTCCCTGGTGCTGGTCGAACGGGAGAAACCGTACGTCGCCGCGGCCAGGGTGCTCGGCCTGCACCGTGTCACCATCCTGGTCCGGCACGTCCTGCCCAACGTCGTCAAGCAGGCCACGCTGGTGATCCTGCTGCTGCTGGCCCAGGCCGTGCTGCTGGAGAGCGCGCTGAGCTATCTGGGCGCCGGACCGCAGCGCCCGTTCGCCACCTGGGGCCGCATCATCTCCGACGGCCAGGACTACATCACCACGTCGTGGTGGCTGGTCACCCTTCCCGGGCTGGTCATCGTGCTGCTCGTCGTCGGTGTCAACCTGCTCGGAGACGGGCTGCGCGACCGTGTACGCAGACGAAAGGCAAGGTGAGCCGCGGATGGCAGCCGCGTTCGACGACGAGACCGGTCGTCCCCTGCTGGAGGTCGAGGAGCTGCAGATCGAGCTGATGGCCGAGGCCGGCGTCGTCCGTGCCGTGGACGGTGTCAGCTTCCACATCCGCCGGGGCGAGACCGTGACGATCATCGGGGAGTCGGGGTCCGGCAAGTCCACCACCGCCATGGGCATCCTGCGCCTGCTTCCCCCGGAACTGGCCGTGCTGTCCGGCACCGCCCGGTTCCAGGGCGTGGATGTCATCGCCGACCCCCGCGCGGTGCGCGAGGTGCGCGGCCGGTCGGTCTCCCTCATCCCGCAGGATCCGATGACGGCGCTCAGCCCGGTGCACACCATCGGGCAGCAGCTCCGCGAAGCCGTACGGCTGCGCGACCCCCGCATGTCCAAGGCGGACGCCGCCGCGCGCGCCGCCGAGCTGCTGGCCCGGGTGCACATCCCCGACCCGCGGGCACAGCTGCGCAGGTATCCGCACCAGCTCTCGGGCGGCATGCTGCAACGCGTGCTCATCGCGATAGCGCTGGCCGGGTCGCCGGTCCTGCTCGTCGCCGACGAGCCGACATCGGCCCTCGACGTGACCGTCCAGGCGGGCATCCTCGACCTGCTGCTCGAAGTCCAGGAGAACACCGGCATCGGCATCCTCATGATCACTCACGACATCGGCGTGGCCCGGCTCGTCTCCGACCGCATCCACGTCATGAAGGACGGCCGCTTCGTCGAGTCGGGCGAGGCCGAGCAGATCGTCGACGACCCGCGCGACCCGTACACGAAGAAGCTGCTGACGGCCGTACCGCGGCTGGGCCCCTGGGACGAGGACGGCGGGCCACCGCACGCGCCGGAGCCGCGGGCCGATTCGGTCGCGCTGGAGGAGGTCCGATGAGCGGCGCGTTCCTGGAGGTCGAGGGCCTCGTCGTGGACTACCCGGTGGACCACGGCACCTTCCGCGCGGTCGACGACGTCAGTTTCTCCGTACGGCGCGGCGGCACCCTGGCCATCGTGGGGGAGTCGGGCTGCGGCAAGTCCACCATCGCCCGCTCGATCGTCCGGCTGATCAGGCCGACCGCGGGCCGGATCGTGGTGGGCGGCACCGACATCGCCCAGATGAGCGAGAAGCACCTGCGCCCGCTGCGCACTCGGGTACAGATGATCTTCCAGGACCCGTACGGCTCGCTCGACCCGCACCTGTCGGCGGAGGAGATCGTCGCCGAGCCACTGCGGGTGCGCGGCATGCGCGACCGGCGCGCGCGGGCCAGGGAGGCGGCCCGGCTCATCGACCAGGTCGGCCTGCCCGCCGCGGCCCTGGAGCGGCGCCCGCCGGAGTTCTCCGGTGGGCAGCGCCAGCGCATCGGCATCGCCAGGGCCCTGGCCTCCAGGCCCGACCTGCTGGTCTGCGACGAGGCGACGAGCGCGCTGGACGTGTCCGTCCAGGCGCAGGTCCTGGCCCTGCTGATGAAGATCCAGGCGGAGACCGGCCTCACCTACGTCGTCATCTCGCACAACCTCGGTGTGGTCAGGGAGATCAGCGAGGACATCGTGGTGATGAGCAGGGGCCGCCTGGTCGAGTCCGGCGTGACCCGGGACGTGCTGGCCGTGCCCACGCACCCGTACACGCGGACCCTGCGCCGGGCCGCGCTGGATCCCACCGCGATCCGCGGCCGCAAGCCACGCGAGCTGGTGCGGGCCCGGTCGGCGCCGCCGCCCGCCCAGCCGCCCGCACCGCTCGCCGAGCGGGGGACCGAGCACGAAACCGAGCACGAAGCCCAGCACGAAGCCCAGCACGAAGCCCAGCAAGGAGCCGACCGATGACCGTATCCGTTCCGGCCGCCGCACTTCCCGGAGCGAGCGCCCGGTTGTCCAGGTTGGTGCTCGGCACCATGACGTTCGGCGACACCACCGACGCCCGCGAGGCCGAGCGCATGCTCGACACGGCGCTGGAGGCCGGCGTCACCGGCGTGGACACCGCCAACGTGTACGCGAGCGGCGCGACCGAGTCCATCCTGGGGCCGCTGCTCGCCACCCGGCGCGACCGGATCGTGCTGGCCACCAAGGCCGGCATGCCCCATCCGGACGCCGGCGACCACGCGCCGCTGTCGGCCACGGCGCTGCGGGCGTGCCTCGAAGGGAGCCTGCGCCGCCTGGACGTGGACCACGTCGACCTCTTCTACCTGCACCAGCCCGACCGCCGCACCCCCCTGGCCGAGACGCTCGGCACGATCGCCGAACTGGTCGCCGAGGGCAAGATCGGCGCGCTCGGCGTGTCCAACTACGCGGCCTGGCAGATCGCCGAGCTCAACCACGCCGCCGACGCGGCCGGCGCCCCGCGGCCCGTGGTCGCCCAGCAGCTCTACAACCTGCTGGCCCGCCGGGTGGAGGAGGAGTATCTGGAGTTCGCGCGAGCCTCCGGGCTGACGACCATGGTCTACAACCCGCTCGGCGGAGGGCTGCTCACCGGGCGGCACACCTTCGAGCAGGACCCCGCCGCCGGGCGTTTCGGCGACTCGAAGCTCGCCCCGATGTACCGGGAGCGCTACTGGAGCCCGGCCCTGTTCGAGGCCGTCACCGCCCTGGGCGGGATCGCAGAGCAGGCGGGCGTCCCGCTCACCGAGCTGTCGCTGCGGTGGCTGCTGCACCGCGACGGTGTGGGGGCCGTCCTGCTCGGCGGCTCGCGGGTCGAACACCTGCGCGCCAACCTCGCGGCCGCCGCGGCCGGGCCGCTGCCCGAGGACGTCGTGGCCGCCTGCGACCGGGTGGGGGCCACACTGCGCGGTCCCATGCCCGCGTACAACCGATGAACCGCCGAGGGAGCGACCAGAACGTGACCATCACCGAATTCGCCGCCAGGATCCGCCGCAGGGAACCCGCCCTGGGCTACTGGACGGTCCTCGACTCGCCAGTGGCCACCGAGCGCATCGCGCGCCTCGGCTACGACTACGTGTGCCTGGACATCCAGCACGGTCTGATGGGCTATTCGGGGCTGCTCTCCGGCCTGATGGCGATCGACGCGGGCGGCGTGTCCGCCGGCCTGGTCCGGGTCGAGGCCAACGTCCCCGGCGATATCGGCCGGGCACTCGACGCGGGCGCCGCCGGCGTCATCGTGCCACTCGTCGACACCGCCGACGATGCCGCGGCGGCCGTGTCAGCGACCCGCTACCCGCCGAAGGGGCGCCGCTCGTACGGGCCGATGCGCGCCGCGCTGCGCGTCGGCCCACGCCCCGCCGACAGCGACGCGACCGTACTGGTCCTCGCCATGGTCGAGACCGCGCAGGGGCTGGCGAACATCGAGGCGATCTGCGCCACCCCCGGTCTGGACGGCGTGTACGTCGGCCCGTCCGACCTGTCCCTCGCTCTGGGCGGTGCCTTCCCCGGCGACCCGGCGATCGCCGACCAGTTCGAGGCGGCGCTGACCACGATCCGCGAGACCGCCGGGGCGGCCGGCATCGCCGCCGGGATCCACACCCCCGACGGCGCGACCGCGGCCCGGCGACTGGCCGAGGGCTACACGTTCGCCAGCGTCTCCTCGGATCTGGTCCACCTCGAACTCGCCGCCAAGGCCCACCTGGCCGACGCCCGCGGGCACTCCCGCTGAGGAACACCATGACCGATCCCCAGACCGCCGTCCCCGACGGCCTGCGCATGGACGGCGTGATCCGGGTACGCGACGACGACCCGGACCGGTACGAGGCGTACCTGGTCGCGCCCGCCGTGCAGAACCACGCCGCCAACCTCATGGTCCTGCGCGACGGCGACCTCGGCTGCGTCTGGTTCGGCGGCACGCAGGAAGGGATCTCGGACATCTCCATCTGGTTCTCCCGGCTGGAGAAGGGCGCGGACGCCTGGTCCGTGCCCGTCCGGATGTCCGACGACCTGACGCGCTCCGAGCAGAACCCGGTGCTGTTCCCCACACCGGCCGGCGAGCTGTGGCTGCTCTACACCGCGCAGCACGCCGGCAACCAGGACACCGCCGAGGTCCGCTGCCGGATCTCGCGCGACGACGGCCACAGCTGGGGGCCGGTACGCACGCTCTTCCCGGCCACGGAACGCGGCGGGGTGTTCGTCCGGCAGCCGGTGCTGGTGCTGCCGTCCGGCCGGTGGCTGCTGCCTGTCTTCAACTGCGTCACCACGCCGGGCAGGCGGTGGGTCGGCGACCGTGACACCAGCTCGCTCATGGTCTCCGACGACGAGGGCCGCACCTGGCGCGAGCAGCCCGTGCCCGGGAGCACGGGCTGCGTGCACATGAACGTGCACGCGCTGGCCGATGGGACACTGCTCGCGCTGTACCGCAGTCGCTGGGCGGACGCCGTCCATGAGAGCCGGTCCGCCGACGACGGCGACACCTGGAGCGAACCGGTTCCGACCGGGCCGGCGAACAACAACTCCTCCATCCAGTATGTGCCGCTGCGCGACGGGCGGCTGGCGCTGGTGTTCAACGACAGCAGCGCGGCCGGCGCGACCGAGCGCCGGACATCCCTGTACGACGAGATCGACGACGACGGCCTCGCCCCCGGCGTCCCGGCCGCTGCCGCGTCCGTGGAGACGCGCGACGGGCGGACCGCTTTCTGGGGGGCGCCGCGCGCGCCCATGACGCTCGCTCTGTCCGGCGACGGCGGTCGCACCTGGCCGGCCCGCCGCGACCTGGAGGTGGGCGACGGCCACTGCCTGACCAACAACTCCCGCGACGGGCTCAACCGGGAGTTCTCCTACCCGTCCATCCAGGAGACCGAGGACGGCGAACTGCACATCGCGTTCACCTATCATCGCCGGGTCATCAAGTACGTCCGCGTGCGGCCCGAGTGGGCATCCCGCGCCGACGGCTCCTGACGTGGCGGGCCACGCGGTGGTGACCGGGGCGAACTCCGGCATCGGCCGGTCATCTCCGCTGCCCGCCTCGTGCTCTGTCCGGGCACGGGCCGTGACCTCCCGAGAGAACCCCTGCCCGCCGTCGTCTCGCCGTGGTGCTCCCCATCGCCGCCGTGATCACCTGGCGCGGCCTGAAGCAGCTCAAGAACGTCGGAGAGCCCCAGTTCAGCACCATCGACTGGTTGAGCGTGGTGACCGCCGCTGCCGGATTCGGCGGCCTGGTCTACGGGCTCAGCTGGTTCGAGGGTGGTGACGCCGGCGTCGCCGCCGCGATCGTGGCGGCCGGCCTGGTGGCCATCGCCGTCTTCGTCGCCTGCCAGCTGTCGTTGCAGAAGCACGGCGTGCCGCTGCTGGACCTGCGTACCCTGCGCCACCGCACCTGGGTGTGGCTCTTCTGGAGGGACAGTGCGGATCAGGCCGTGAGGGCACATCGGGTCTGTTCCAGTCAGGAGAGCCGCAAGTCGATCCAGGGGATGGTGTCTCCGGGCAGCAGGTATCGCTCGATCTCGACGAAGCCGTGCTTCAGCGCAAACCGCAGTCCGTCCTCGTTGGAGGACAGGACGACGGTCTCGATCACCTCGGCCCCCAGTTCCCGGGCCTGGTTGAGCCCGCGCACATACAGTTCCTCGCCGAACCCCCGCCTGCGGTGAGCGGCGAGCACGCGGGCGATGACCGTGGCCGTCAGTGTTTCGTCCGTCGGCGGGCGCACCGTACTGCAGCCCACGAGATCGTCATCGAGGTACGCGATCTCCAGGTGGTTGCGCTGGGCGCGTTCCCGTACCTCGTCCAGGGAGAGGGAGTGGGTAGGAATGATCACGTTGTGGGCGTACTGCCAGTCTTTGAGCGTGGCGTCGCCGTCCGGCTGCTGGATGCGAAGATCAGACATCGCAGCAGGAGACCCCAGGACGCCTCGGACGTCAACTCTGTTGGGGGTGGCTATACCGTGATCAAGCCGTGAGGTCGTAGTCCTGCTGTTCGGGGGCGTGGTACAGGCGCTGGTGCTCGCGGGTGGCATGAAAGCACCAGTAGGCGTCGAGGTCGCCGAGTACCTGGGCAACGGTGGCGTTCCCACCGGAGAACTCGTCAGGACGCAGGGGGCTGCCGTTGACCCCGCGGTAGGCGACTCCGGCGATCGCCTTGGAGTCGTACCGCTTACCGCCGTGGACGAGAAAGTAGCCGATGGCGGGGCGGTAACCGTACAGCTTGAGAAAGGCGTCACGGCCCAGCTGGTCGAACTCGGTGATGGCGGCGAGCACCATCTCACATCGAAGCCCGGAAGGCACCACTCCGCGAGCCTATACGTGGATATCGCGTGAACCGCTGCCAATTTCAGAAGGGCTCATACGTCCCTGTCTCATAGCAGTTGGCAGAGAGGGGGTAGGAGAAGGCGTGGAACCTTCAGCACCAACCGATATTGGCTGGTCATCGCCCGGACGGGGCTGATTGTCA
>NZ_JBEXUE010000028.1:0-39669 GCF_040614275.1 Streptosporangium sp. NPDC006013 | reverse complement strand
GAACCGGGCGCGCCGGCGACGCCACGTGCCACCTCGGCCGCGCCGTCACCGCCTGCCAGCAGCACCGCCCGGTGGGCGAACTCCGAGCGGGCCCTGACCAGCGAGTAGCCGACATCGGCCGGATCCGCACCGGTCTCGGCCACGAAGGACGTCAGCCGATCGATCTGAGCATCGAGCGCGGCCTCGGTCCTACCGGAGACCACCCAGGGCACCACGACAGGCGCCGTACCCGATGTCGTAGCGGGCTCGGCCTGTTCGGACGGCTGCTCGACGATCACGTGCGCGTTGGTGCCGCTGATCCCGAACGACGACACTCCGGCCCGGCGGGGCCGTCCGGTCTCCGGCCACCCGGCGTGCTCGGTCACCAGCCCGACCGCGCCGGCCGACCAGTCCACCTGCGACGTGGGGGCGTTGACGTGCAACGTCCGCGGCACGACCCCCTGCCGCATGGCCATCACCATCTTGATCACGCCCGCGACCCCCGCGGCCGCCTGGGTGTGACCGATGTTCGACTTGATCGACCCGAGCAGCAGCGGCCGGTCCCGATCCTGCCCGTACGTCGCCAGCAGGGCCTGGATCTCGATCGGGTCACCCAGCCTGGTGCCCGTACCGTGCGCCTCCACCACGTCCACGTCCGAGGGGGAGAGCCCGGCGCCGGCCAGGGCCTGCCGGATCACCCGCTGCTGGGAGACGCCGCTGGGAGCGGTCAGGCCGTTGGAGGCGCCGTCGGAGTTGACGGCCGATCCGCGGAGCACGGCGAGCACCCGGTGGCCGTTGCGCCGGGCGTCGGAAAGCCGTTCCAGCACCAGCACGCCCACGCCCTCGGCCCATCCCGTGCCGTCGGCGGCGTCGGCGAACGCCTTGCACCGCCCGTCCGGGGAGAGGCCGCCCTGCTTGGCGAACTCCAGGAAGATGCCCGGCGTCGACATGACGGTGACCCCGCCCGCCAGCGCCAGCGAGCACTCCCCCGACCGCAGCCCCTGCGCGGCCAGGTGCAGGCCGACCAGCGACGACGAGCACGCGGTGTCCACCGTGATCGCGGGGCCCTCCAGCCCCAGGGCATACGCCACCCGGCCGGACAGGACGCTGGGCGAGGTACCCGTCAGCGTGTAGCCTTCGGCGTCACCGGACGCCTCGTGCATCCGGGCGCCGTAGTCCTGCGCCATCGCGCCGAGATACACGCCGGTCCGGGTGCCGCCCAGCGACGACGGCGGGATCCCGGCCCGCTCCACCGCCTCCCAGGTCACCTCCAGCGCCAGCCGCTGCTGCGGATCCATCGCCAGCGCCTCACGCGGCGAGATCCCGAAGAAGTCGCTATCGAACCCGGCCGCATCGGCCAGGAACCCGCCTTGCTGCGGCAGCGTTGACAACGCGTCGAGATCCCAGCCACGGTCGACCGGGAACGCGGAGATCGCGTCGGCGCCGGAGTCCATGAGACGCCAGAGCGCGGCCGGCGAGTCCACTCCCCCCGGCAGACGGCACGCCATTCCCACGATCACCACGGGATCGTCGTCGCCGGCTACCGGCTCTTGGTTCACCCGGACCGGCTCCGATCCGTCGGCAAGAGAGTCCAGGTAGGACGTCAACGCCGCCGGAGTCGGATGGTTGTAGATCACCGTGGTGGACAGCGAGAGCCCGGTCGCGGCGACGAGTCTCGCCCGCAGGTCGGCCGCGGTGACCGAGTCGATGCCGAGTTCTTTGAACGTGGCAGTGGGGTCGAGGTCCGTGTGGCCGAGCACGGCGCCGATCTCAGCGGCGACGATTCCGGCCATGTTCACCGCGGCCGGCCGCTCGGCCTTCTCCGGCTCGTCAAGCCAGTACCGCCGGCGCTGGAAGACATAGCCCGGCAA
The DNA here is from genome assembly GCF_040614275.1 of Streptosporangium sp. NPDC006013. Classification (NCBI taxonomy): domain Bacteria; kingdom Bacillati; phylum Actinomycetota; class Actinomycetes; order Streptosporangiales; family Streptosporangiaceae; genus Streptosporangium; species Streptosporangium sp. NPDC006013. The sequence goes on along the minus strand of NZ_JBEXUE010000028.1, from coordinate 37,819 downwards.
CCGGACGCGGCGCGCGGCATCGAACACCGCGTGCCAGTCCACGGTGACGCCGTGGGTGTACGCGGTCGCCAAGGACAACAGGAACCTGTCAAATCCTCCGTCGTCGCGGCGCAGTGTGCCCACCGCCGAGACATCACCCTCTATCGAGGGCGTCAGCACCGGATGCGGGCTCATCTCCAGGAAGACCTCGTGCCCGGCGGCCTTCAGCGCATCCGTCGCCGCCTCGAACTCAACAGGCTGGCGCAGGTTGCGCACCCAGTAGTCGCCGTCCAGCACTTCGCTACCGTCCACCGTGGACTGGATGGGAATCCGAGGTTCCTGTGGTCGTATCGGAGCGAGCAGCTCGGCCAGCTCCGCCATGACAGGTTCGACCTGTGCCGTGTGGGAGGCGTAGTCGACATCGATCAGCTTGATCCTGACACCGGCTTGGGTAAGTTCGTCGACGAGCTGCCGCATCGGACCAGGTTCACCTGCCACGACGACGGATTTGGGGCCGTTGACCGCCGCGACCGAGATTACCGGCGGGAGCAACGGTCGCAGCTCGTCGAGGGACATCGCGACCGATGCCATCCTCCCGCGACCGGCAAGCCCCGCACCGATGACCTTGCTACGCATGGCGACGACACGCGCACCATCCTCTATGGACAACACGCCGGCCACATTCGCTGCGGCGATCTCGCCCTGGGAGTGACCGACGAGCGCTGCGGGCTCGACACCGTAGGAACGCCAAAGCGCGGCGGCGGAGACCATGAACGCCCACAGCACCGGCTGCACGACGTCCACTCGGGCGAGCGCGGCTTCGTCGTCGAGCACGCTGAACGGATCCCAGGTCACGAACGATCTCAACGCCTTCGCGCAGGCGGTGTACTGCTCGCGGAAGACCGGTGACGTGTCAAGGAGTTCGGTCCCCATACCGACCCATTGCGTCCCTTGCCCAGGGAACACGAAGACCGGTTTCACCTCGGCACGGGCCTTGGCGCTGACCACGTTCGGTCCGGTAAGGGTGTCGAGAGCCCCCAGAAACTCGGTCCGGCTGGTTGCGCTGATCACCGTCCGATGCGGGAACACGGTGCGGGTCGTCGCCAACGAGAAGCCGACGTCCGCGGGACTCAGGTCGGGACGGGACAGAAGCTCCGCGTGCAGGACGCGGGCTTGGTCGCGGACCGCACCCGCCGTCTTGCCCGACATCGGCCACAACAGCGGTGCCTCGACGGGGTTCTCCGGTGCGTCGGCCCCGCGCCCGGTCGACGAAAGCACGACGTGACAGTTGGTCCCGCCGACTCCGAACGACGAGACACCCGCCACCGCACCGTCTGGCAGCGGGGTGTTCTCTTGGACGACCTGGAGGCGCCAGGCGTCGAAGTCGATCTCGGGGTTGGGTTCGGCGAAGTTCAGGCTGGGCGGAATCACCCGGTGCCGCAGCGAAAGCACGGCCTTCAGGAAACCTGCCAGCCCGGCCGCGCCTTCCAGGTGACCGATGTTCGTCTTGACCGACCCGACCAGCAACGGCGAGTCCCGGCCCGGGGCGAAGACCGCGCCGAGCGCCGCCGCCTCGATCCGGTCGCCGACCGCCGTGCCGGTCCCGTGCAATTCCACGTAGTGCAGATCGCTCGGCGCCACCCCGGCCCGGCGACAAGTGGCCCGAATCACCGCCTGCTGCGCCTCACCGCGCGGCACCGCGAGCGAGTCACCGCCACCGTCGTTGTTCAGCGCGGTCCCCCGTATGACGGCGTACGCGTCGTCGCCGTCCTCCCACCGTTTGAGCACGACACAGACGCCGCCCTCACCGCGCACGTAACCGTTGGCGCGAGCGTCGAAGGTGAAGCATCGCCCGTCGGCGGACAGCCCACCGAACTCCTCGACGATATTGGTGCTCTCCTCGGCCATGATGAGGTTCACACCGCCGACCAGGGCGATCTCGCTCTCGCCGCTCCGCAGGCTTTCGCACGCCAGGTGCAAGGCGGCCAATGACGAGGACTGCCCGGTGTCGACGGTCAGACTCGGCCCGTTGACACCCAGGAAGTACGAGAGGCGGTTGGCAATGATCCCGCGGCCGATTCCGGTCAGCGAGTGGTGGCCGATGCGCCCGGCGCGGTGGCTCAGATACGCATAGTCGTCGGCCATCGCACCGACGAAAACGCCGGTCGGCGTCCCTTTGAGGACACCTGGGATGATTCCGGCGTCTTCCAGCGCTGCCCAGCCGAGTTCGAGCATGATCCGCTGCTGCGGATCGGTGTACCGGGCCTCTCGTGGGGAGAGTCCGAAGAAGGCCGCGTCAAAAGCCTCCTTGTCCGCCAACCGTCCCGCCCACCTCGGCCCACCGTCACCGGTCCGTTCGGTGACCGCGTCGACCCCACCGGTCAACAAGTCCCAGAACGCCGCTGGACCATCGGCCTGAGGCAACCGACAAGCAACACCCACAACAGCTATATCCGCCGAAGTCGCCAGTTTGCTCATGGGGTTGTCTCCAAGGGGCTGGCCTCAGTTCATGATCTACTTTCCCCGGGATTGTAGGGATGGTGTATCTAGGGCAATGCCTAGTTCTCATTCGGTCCTGAATATCGACCCGAGTTCAACAGATAATCGCTCTACAGATAATTGCTCTGCTGGGGTCATGATGCGCTCGTTTGCGCAGCTCAGCACGTGAGGGCCTATCGGGGTGGGCGAATTCTCCTGAGGCACGCTTCGGTGGGAAATGCTGCGTCGACCTGGGTTTTCCCTGTATGGTCCAGTCCTGCGTTCGTCTTTGGCCGGGTAGATTCGAGGCAGTGGGCGCCGAGCCAGCCGCTCGAAGGTGACTTGCCGTGCCGAAGTTCCTTCTCGCCCGCTCTTTGGGATTACTCGTCGCCACACGGGACTGCCCGATCAGGCCCCTCTCCATGATCAGAAGGTATGCCAAGGGCGCCATCCAAAAATGGGAGCGACGGCGACGAAGCAGGGCGACCCGGTGTGGCGGAGGGACGACAGCGACGGGAACCACAATCGGCCGGCCGCCCGTGGCGGACATCCGGATCCGTCAAGGTCGACGCCGTCCGCCGTTGACAGGTATACCAACCAAGCGCATGATTGGCACTCCGAAATAGAACATGTTTCAACAGCAGGTACCGGGCGCGAGGTGCCGTCAAGGCCGTTTCTCATGCGAAGGGTCTTCGAATGCCTGCTCACAGTTCCCATCCGACCCGCCGGCAGGTGCTGCGCGGTGCCGCCGCCGGCGCCGGGATCGCGTTCGGCTCAAAGATAATCGGCAGTGTCGCCGCCCATGCGGATATCGCTGACGCGCCGGAGTATGACGTCGTGGTGGTCGGGGCCGGGGCAGCCGGGATGACTGCTGCGCTGGTGGCGGCAGAGCGAGGGCTGAACACGCTCGTGGTCGAGAAGGCGGCCAAATTCGGCGGCTCGGCGGCCCGGTCGGGTGCGGGGATCTGGATACCGAACAACCAGGTCATTCTCGCCGCGGGGGTACCGGACACCCCGGCCAAAGCCGCCGCCTATCTCGCGGCGGTCGTCGGGAGCGAGGTGCCCGCAGGCCGACAGGCGGCGTTTCTCGACAACGGCCCCGCCATGATCTCTTTCGTGATGCAGAACAGCCCGTTGCGCTTCCGCTACATGGAGGGCTACTCCGACTACTATCCCGAACGGACCGGCGGCCTGCCGAACGGCCGATCCATCGAGCCGGACATGTTCGACGGGAATCTCCTCGGCCCGGAACTGGCCAACCTGAACCCTGCCTACATTCCGGTTCCGAACGGCCAGGTGGTCTTCAGCGCCGACTACAAGTGGCTCAACCTCGCCCTGGTCAACGCCAAGGGCGCCGCCATCGCGCTCGAAACCTACAATCGCTGGATCAAGGCCACCGCACAGGGCAAGAAACCGCTCACCATGGGCCAATCGCTGGCCGGAGCGCTGCGGGCCGGACTGCTGCAGGCCGGTGTGCCGGTCTGGCTGAACACCCCGCTCGTCGATCTACGCGTCGACGCGGGCCGGGTCACCGGCGTACTGGTGACCCGCAACGGCACACAGACCCTGCTCAAGGCCAAGTACGGGGTCGTGGTCGCCTCGGGCGGCTTCGAGCACAACGCCGGCATGCGCAACCGATATCAGCAGCAGCCCATCGGCACCGATTGGACCATCGGTGCCGCCTCCAACACCGGCGACGGTATCTTGGCCGGTCTCGCGACCGGCGCCGAGGTCGCGCTGATGGACGACTCCTGGTGGGGGCCGGTGATCCCGCTGCCCGGCGAACCGTACTTCTGTCTGGCCGAGCGCACCCTTCCGGGCAGCATCATCGTCAACCAGCAAGGCATGCGCTTCGTGAACGAAGCCGCGCCCTACAGCGACGTGGTCCATGTCATGTACCAGAAGAACGCCACGGCGCCGGACATCCCCTCCTGGATGATCATCGACCAGAGCTACCGCAACCGCTACCTTTTCAAGGATCTCGCGCCGACCCTGCCGTTCCCGGACGCGTGGTACGGCAACGGTGCCCTTGTCAGGTCGAGCACGATCGCGGGTCTGGCGGCCAAGATGGGCGTCCCCGCCAATACCCTGCAGGGCACGATCAGCCGCTTCAACGGCTTCGCCGCGACCGGCAGGGACCTCGATTTCAAGCGTGGCAACAGTGCCTACGATCACTACTACACCGACCCGGCGGTCATTCCCAACTCCTGTCTCGCCCCGCTGTGGCTTCCGCCGTTCTATGCCTTCAAGATCGTCCCCGGTGATCTCGGCACGAAGGGCGGAATGGTCACTGACGACAAGGCCCGGGTGCTCTCTCCGGCCGCTGCGGTCATCCCCGGCCTTTATGCGGCCGGCAATGCCAGCGCCGCCGTCATGGGCCACAGTTACGCCGGCGCCGGTTCCACCATCGGCCCCGCCATGACGTTCGGCTACGTCGCCGCCAACCACATCGCTGACAACCGCTGAGCAAGGACGGTCACGCGGCGATCCGGGGTTCCTATGTGCAGGCGGCCTGAAAAGGCGCGGAGGTCGGCCTCGGCCTCGGCCTACCAGCCTGCCGCCGGTGACGTGGTCCACGTTCACACCGTGCCCCACCCCCGGCGAGTGCCACTCGAACCGGGACAGCACGCGCCCCGGTTCCTGCCCGATGTCCACCTGGGCACCCTCGCGCGACGGCTGTTCCGAACAGGTCACGAAAAGCGGTGCTACCCGTCGCGCGTCACCCGGTAGCTCAGCCGCGGACTCACCCGGTGCAGCGCGTTGAGCAGCCTGATCTTGCCCACATAGACGTGGTCGCGATTTCGGTCGATGGCGCGGGCGATGGCCCGGGCGGCGTCCTGCGGGCTGATCTTTCCCCTGCCGCGGCCCGCGGTCATGTCGGTGTCGATGAGCGGCAGCATCGCCTCGGTGACCGCCACTCCCGATGCCGCGGCCTGTTCCTGGTAGCGCAGGCTCCGGGTGAAGGTGCGCAGGCCCGATTTCGTCGCACAGTACACCGCGGCACCGCGCTTGGGCGCGATGGCCAGCCCCGAGGTCACGTTGACGATCCGAGAGCCTGGCCGGGCCCGTAGCAACGGCAGGCAATGTGCCGTCAACCGCAAGGGGCCGGTCAGGTTGATCGCGATCTCCCGGCTGATGCGATCGCACCCCTGCTCCGGTGTCAGGTCTCCGAGTTCGTAGACGTCCTGGACAGCGGCATTGTTGACCAGCAGCGACAGCTCGCCCAGGCGGGTCGCCGCCTCGGCGAGAAGACGCAGTTGCGTCACATCGGCGAGATCGCACGGGACTGCCGTGACCTGCGGCAGGGCGGCCGCGACGCGGGCCAGAGCATCGGCGTCCCGACCGCACAGCAGCAGCCGATATCCGCGCCGTGCCAGCTCGTGCGCCAGTGCGGCACCCACTCCGCGCGACCCTCCTGTGATCAACGCCAGGGGCATGACACGCTCCTCCCGCCCAGATTCATTACGTCTGTGTATCGTAACGTATCTAGGTGAGAAGATAAGCCCATGCGTGACATCGACCGGCCGCGCGGCGGCAGACCCCTCGACAGTGACGCCTCTCAGCGCATCCTGCGGGCCACGCTCGAAATCGTCGCGGAGAACGGGCTGGGCAAGACGACCATCGAGGCCATCGCGCGCCGCGCGGGCGTGGGCCGCCCCACCGTGTACCGACGCTGGCCCGACATCGCCCCGCTGATCTCCGACGCGGTGGACATGGCCTTCGCCCAGGTGAGCGAGACCACCGAGGAGACCGACGACGTCGCCGCCGCCCTGGAAACCCTGCTCCACAAAAAGATCACCGTGCTGACGACCACCCTCGCCGGAGAGTTGATCAGACAGCTCGCACCGCATTTCGCGGCCGACGACGCCCTGGGAAAGGCCCTGTCGCAAGCTCATCAGCACCAGCAGGCATCCTTGGCACCCATCATGGAAAGGGCCCAGCGAGAAGATCGGCTGAACCTCCCGAGCGTCGCGCTGGCCACCGAGGCCGTGCTGGGCATCATCTACCTGCGCCTGCTGACCGCGCTGCCCCCGCTCCACCCCGAACAGGCAGCGGATCTGGCCGCGCTGGCCATAAGCCCGCGTTCAGAGTCGACGCCAACATAGATCACGCAGGCCCGGGTCACGGTCGTCACCCAACCCGCACCACAACCTCGAAGCACCTGAGGTGGATGGCATGCTGAAAGTGTGATCGAATCTGACATCCGCCTGCATATCGCCACCGAGTTGCTCCTGTTCCTGCCCGCGCGCCGGCGAGGCGAGTGGCAGCGGGTGGCGCCCGACGGGACATCGACGCTGGGGCATGTCGTGGAGTCACTTGGCATTCCGCTGCCGGAGGTGGGGCTCTTGACCGTCGAAGGCGCGGAGGTCGGCCCGTCCTACCAGCCCGCCGCCGGTGACGTGATCCACGTTCACGCCGTGCCCCGCCCCCAGCGAGTGCCGCTCGAACCGGGACAGCAGGCGCCCCGGTTCCTGCTCGACGTCCACCTGGGCACCCTCGCGCGACGGCTCCGGCTGCTGGGCGTGGACGCGACCTACCACAACGACATGGACGACCCCTCCCTGGTCGTCGAGGCGAACCGGGAACGCCGCGTGCTGCTGACCCAGGACCACGGCCTGCTCTGCCGCCGGGCGCTCTGGCTCGGCGCCTACGTACGAGGCAACAAGGCGAACGACCAGCTCCGTGACCTGCTGGAGCGATTCGCGCCACCGCTGCGGCCGTGGACCCGCTGCACGGCCTGCAACGGGGAGTTGATCCCCGTCGAGAAAGACGAGATCGACCGCCTGCTGGAGCCCGGGACCAAGCGTTCCTACGACGTCTACGGCCGATGCTCGGAATGCGGCCAGGTCTACTGGCGCGGCGCGCACAGCGAGCGTCTGGAAGAGATCATACGGGCGGCCATGCACACGGCCGGCCTGGGCCCGGAGAACGGCTGAGCACGGCGCGGCGGCACGGAGCACTGAGATCGAGAACCATGGCGCAGCGTCCGGAGTCGATCTGCCCGTCACTCCTCGATGTGGATGGCCAGCGCCGGGCAGACCACCGCGGCGTGCCGGACGTCGGCGGCCTGTTCCGCCGGCGGGTCCGGGTTGAGCAGCACGACGATGCCGTCCTCGTCACGCTGGTCGAACACGTCCGCGGCAGCGACCACGCACTGTCCGGAAGCGACACACTTGTCCTGGTCGATGGTCACCTTCATGAGATCCTCCTGGTTATCGGCGTAGTCGGTTGCCTGCCGTGCGGGGGAAGGTCACCAGGTCACGGGGAGTTCGTAGACTCCGTAGACGGACCCGTCGTGCTTGAACGGGATCTGGTCCAGGTCCGCGGCCGGCCGCAGGGTGGGGATGCGCCGGTAGAGGGTGCTGTAGACGATCTGCAGTTCCAGCCGGGCCAGCGACTGGCCCAGGCACTGGTGCACCCCGAAGCCGAAGGCCACGTGGCGGCGGGCGTCGCGCTGGATGTCCAGCCGGTCGGGGTCGGGGAACGCCTCGGGGTCACGGTTGCCGATGTCGTTGGCCAAGATCAGCCCGTCGCCGGCGCGGATGAGCCGCCCGGCGATCTCGATGTCCTCCAGCGCCACCCGGCGCCGCCCGTTGTGCGTGATGTGCAGGTAGCGCAGCAGTTCCTCCACCGCCGAGGCGACCAGCCGCTCATCGCCCGAGTCGCGGAGGAGGGCCAGTTGGTCGGGGTGTTCCAGCAGGGCGAGCGTGCCGAGCGCGATCATGTTCGCGGTGGTCTCGTGCCCGGCGATCAGCAGCAGCACCCCCATCTGGGCCGCTTCCTGCCGGGACAGTTCCCCGGTCCTGATCCGCTCGGTCAGCCCGGACAGCATGTCGTCACCGGGGTTGGTGAGCTTCTCGCCCAACAGGTCGTTCAGGTAGCCGGCCAGCCGGCCGAGGGCGGCCGACCGCTGCTCGGGCGTCGCGTCCCGCTTGATGACGGTCTTGCTGTTGTCCTGGAAGAAGTCGTGGTCGGCGTACGGCACGCCGAGCAACTCGCAGATCACCAGTGAGGGCACCGGCAGGGCGAACGCCTCGACCAGGTCGACCGGTTTCGGGCCGGCGAGCATGTCGTCGATCAGGTCATCGACGATCTTCTGCACGGCCGGCCGCAGCGCGGCCACCCGCCTGATGGCGAACGGCGCCGTCACCATCCGCCGCAGCCGGGCATGTTCGGGATCGTCCATCAGGATGAAGCTGACCTTCGACGAACCGTTGACGGGGGCCGAGCTCGGGTAGCCGGGCCGGGTGACGTCGGCACTGACCCTCGGGTCGGCCAGCAGTGCCCGTTGCTCGGCGTAACGGGTCACCAGCCACGGGGTGCTGCCGTCCCACAGACGGACCTTGGCGAGCGGTCCCTCCTGCTGCTTGGCCCGCAGAGTCGGGGGCGGGTCGAACGGGCAGCCCGCCGCCCGGGCCATCGGGTACTCCGGAATCTCCGCGGGGTGCTCACTCGCCGGATTCAACGTACTGGTCATTGATTCCTCCAATGGAACCCGTACCGCGACATGTTCGCGGCAGGCGTTGATGAGCACTTCCCCTCGTGAAGGGGCAGTGGTTGTCGCCGAGAGCGGTGTCGGACCGGCGTTCCTCGGCTGTCATCGCAGGGCTGATCGAGCACCTCCGGTGCGATCAGCACGCACTGGCCGGCACCGCGGCATTTGACCTCGTCCACAGTGACTTTCATGGTCAGCTCCTCCTTTGCCCGCGATTCACCGAGGCGCGACGGCTCCCGTCATGGGCAGGGCGTGACCGGTGCCAGCCACAGCCCGACGAGCGCGTCGATCAACCCGGTCGCGGCGTCGTGCCAGCTGGACCGGGGCGTGGGGGTGCCCTCCGCGAGAGCGCGCTCGCGCTCGGCGTACATGTGCACCATCAGCTGACGGGCCATGTCACCGCGCTCGGCACGCACCTCGGCCGGCAGTTCGGGAAGGCAGCGGTTCAGCCCGTCGAGGACCTGGTGCAGCGACGGCGAGGTGAGAGACTCGTCGACCATGATTTCGCGGAATGCGGGGTCGGTCATCACCTGGGCACCGAACCGGGCATACCACGTGAGGTCCCCCAAGGCGGCCAGATGCTCGGCGCTCGGGCGCACCAGGCAGGCCACCCAGTCCCGCACGTTCGAGCTGTCGCCCATCTCGGCCAGCATCCGCACCCGCACCCGCTCGATCTGCTCGGCGTGTTTGCGCACGATGGCGCGGACCAGATCGGCCTTGGTCCCGAAGTGATAGCCGACCGCGGCGTTGTTCCCCTGCCCCGCGGCCTCGCTGACCTGGCGGTTGGAGACGGCGAACACCCCGTGCTCGGCGAACAACCGCTCCGCCGCCACCAGGATCGACTCCCGCGTCGCATCGGCCCGCTCGGCCCTGACGGTCCTGCCGGCCATGGTCACCATCGCACCGGAACCTCGCGCAACCCGCCGACGACGAGTCCCTCGACCTTGTGCAGCTCTTCCACCGGAACGGCGAGTTCCAGGGAGGGAAGCCGGCGCAGCAGCACCTCGAGCACGACCTGCAACTCGGTGCGGGCCAACGCCTGCCCCAGGCACGAGTGCGCGCCGACGCCGAAGGCCAGATGGGGGTTCGGGCTGCGGCCGAGGTTCATCTCGCCGGCACCCTCGAAGACACTCTCGTCGCGGTTGGCCGCGGCCATGCTGCACACCACGGTCGTCCCAGGCGGTAGCAGGGTCCCGGCGACCTCGATCTCCTCGCCGAGATAGCGCGGCATGCCGAATCCCGGGTTGGCGTCGAACCGCAACGCCTCCTCCACCGCGGAGCGCACCAGCGACCGATCCGCCAGGAGCCGCTCCCAGCGCCGCCGGTCGGCCAGCAGCATCGCCACCATCTTGCCGATCATGTTCGCGGTGGTCTCGTGTCCGGCGACCAGCAGACCCTGGCCGGTGGCCACCAGTGCCGCGTCGGACAGCCGCTCACCGTCACCGTCGGCGCCGGTGATGAGCTCGCTGAGCAGGTCCTCGCCCGGTTCCGCGCGCTTGGCGGCGATGTGGGCGGCCATGTAGGTGACGAACTCGGCCTGTGCCGCGTCGATCTCCGCCTGTGTGTACCGGGTCAGGTTGAGCAACGTGTCGGACCAGTACGCGAACCTGTCCCGGTCCGAGTCCGGGACCCCGAGCAGGCCGCAGATCACCCACACCGGCAACGGGAAGCCCAGGCTCGCCTTGAGGTCCGCCGGCCGGCCCCGCTCCAGCATGTCGTCGACGAGCCGCTCGGCCATCGTCTCCATCCCCGGTCGCAGCGCGGCCATGCGCTTGACGGTGAACCATTTGCCGATCATCCGCCGCCACCGCTTATGCCCCTCACCGGTTTGCGGTATCGACATCGACATCTCGTTGTTGAACAGCCCGCCCGACTCGTTGGCCGAGATCCGGGCCGCGTCGTCCGCGTGCGTCGGCCGGGTGAACCGCGGGTCGGACAGCACCCGTCTGACGTCCTCATAGCGCGTGACCAGCGACGCCTCGTCCCCGCTGGGCAGCGTCACCCGCGCGACCGGACACCCCTGCCGCAGTCGCGCCCATTCGGCCGGCGGCTCCAAAGCCGCCTCGCCGGGAATCGGATAGCTCAGCATCGGCCCACCGTCACCCTGACTCACCATGCCCCCTCCGAACCGACCTTCGAGTCACGATCAGTCAACCGGGGCTGTTAACTTAAGTCAAGCAACTGACTTAAAACCTGTCTAAAATCTGTCAGGCCATCCGCACCCGTACTGTCAAGCCGGAGATTTCACCACGCCCCATGCCGAACCTGCCGTGGCATCCGCCCTGCCGCGGACGAATACCGTCGTGGTGGTGCCGGCCCTCGCCGGGATCGTGGTCTCGCTGATGCACGGGCGAAACAGGAGAACGCCTCAGCGGCAAACGTCTCCAGTCGCGCCCGCACGGCCTCGAGTCCTTGAGGCCTCCAAAGCAGGTGACATACCATCTCTTACCCTAGGTAACCAAGTCCTACTAGGGCGTAGGTAGCTTTCTCCCGAGGAGGAAGGCCGTCAGAAGCTCGCGGTAGAGGTCAGGACGGCCGTTGGCGATGGAGTGCCCTGCGCCGGGCACGTAGAGGAATGTCGAGTTCGGCAGAGTGCGCCGGTATTCGTCGGTGACCTGCCACTTGAGGTAGTCGCACTGGCCGCGCACGATCAGCGTCGGCACGTGGACCTGGCGCAGCTTGGGCCTGGGATCAGGTACGGTCTCCGCGTCTGCGGAGGTGACCTGGTTGACGTAGAAGCCGGGCTGGTTGGTGTGCGTGGGCGCGGGCGCCGCCCCCGGGCAGCCGGTGGCGTCCTTGGCCGAGATGAGCAGTTCGCGGAAGTAGGCGTCCGCCTCGCGGTCGGGCACCATGCTACGCGCGGCCGCCGGGTTGAGCCCGAGCAGGACGTTCTGGACGAGGAAGCGCAGCGAACCGTCGGGCCCGTCCCCGTTGCCCCAGGGCGAGCCCACGCCGTCGGGATAGGCAGGCTCCCAGATCGCTCCCGGCGAGGTCAGCACGGCCCTGGCGACGCGGTCGGGATGGGCCGCCATGTACGCGGCCGCCAGGGTGCCGCCCCAGGACCTGCCGACCAGGATCACCCGCTCCGCGCCGAGCGCGCTGCGGACGGCGTCGAGATCGGCGACGTGCCTGGCCACCGTGTAACCGCTGACATCGTCGAGGCGCGTGGAGCGTCCAGCGCCGAGTTGGTCGTAGGCATAGACGTCGAACCCCTCACCAGCCAGTTCCCGCCCACCCTCCGGGACCCCCTCACCCGGTGTGCCGGGGCCGCCGTGTAGGAAGATCACCGGATACGGCCTGGCCGTACCCCTGGCCGGTTCGCTGACATAGGCCAGGCGGGAGCCGGTGGGCAGGTCCCAGAACCGCACACCCGCCGGAATCACCGGTACCGGCGCGGGAAACGGGAGCAGGACGGTGACGGCGGCGATACCGCAGAGCACAACGGTGATACCTGCGACATACAGTGCTTTTCTCGCGACCAGCCATGCGATCGACACGATCGAGACGGCGGCCGCTCCGGCAAAGACCGGGTACACGGGCACGACCATGGCGACGCCGAAGAAGACCAGCGGCGAGAGGATCAGGGCGAGGACGGCCCCCAGGACAAGCTTCATGGGATCAACGCTAGGAAGGTGGGGAGGCCGGCTCTTCCTCCGTCAGGATGGACTGCTCCCCCGCCGCGCGGCGGGGCGGACCAGGCCCGTCTCGTACGCGGCGATGGTGGCCTGAAGGCGGTTGCGTACGCCGAGCTTGCCGAGGATCACCGCGATGTGGTCCTTGACGGTGGCCGGGCTGATGCCGAGCACCGCGCCGATCTCGGCGTTACTCAGGCCGGTGGCGACCTGCTTGAGCACCTCGGTCTCGCGCGGCGTGAGCACACCCGTGCTGCCGTTGTACGGCGGCGGCTCTTGTGCGAATCGGTCGATGAGCCGCCTCGTGATGCCTGGGTCGAGCATGGCGTCTCCGGCTGCGACCACCCGGACCGCGTCGATCACCCGCTCGGGCTCCGCGTCCTTCAGCAGGAACCCGGCGGCGCCGGCACGCAACGCGCCGAAGACGTAGTCGTCCAGCCCGAACGTGGTCAGCACCACCACCCGCGTCCCGGGCACCTCGGCGGTGATGCGCGCCGTGGCCCGCAGGCCGTCGAGGCCGGGCATCCTGACGTCCATCAGCACCACGTCGGGGCGCGATTGGAGGGTCAGCTCGACCGCCGCCTGCCCGTCGGCCGCCTGACCCACCACGGTCATATCGCGCTCGGCGTCCAGGACGGCTGCTATGCCCGCCCGCACGACCGCCTGATCGTCGGCGACAAGAATGGTGATCATTCGGGTAGCCATACCCGTATCGTGCCATCAGCCATGGTGATCAGTTCCCCCCCAACCGCGTCGGCGAGGTCCCGGAGCCCTGCCGTGGCCTTGCCCTCGATGCTTACGCCACCGTTCAGGTAGGCCACGGTCACCTCGTCGCCGTGCTCGAAGAACTGCTCTGCCGCTCTGAACGCGGCCACCTGAACCGCCGGGTCCACCTCGCGGCGCTCGCCCGTGAACTTGACGATGGCGCCCTTGCGGGAGGCCAGCGCCGCTACCCCGGCCAGCGTAGGGGCCGGATCTCCCGTCTCGCCCAGCTCTTCGAGCAGGTCTCTGAGTGTGGTGAGTCCACCCCTGGCCTCGGCCAGCGCGTCGGCGAGCCTGCCCGCATCCGCCGCCGCCACGACCGCCTCCGCGTGGCGCGTCGCCGTACGCCGCAAGCCGTCCGCGATCCTGTCCCGCTCCGTTCGTACGGCTGCCGCCGTCAGCTCACCCGTCGCCGTGCGCGCCTGCGCCTCCCTGACCGACCGCCGCGCCCGAATCGTCGCGACGGCCGCGCCGAGTGCCCAGGCGGTGACGGCGGGCACGGTGACGCCCAGGCTCAGCACCGCCCACGCGCCCAGCCGGTTGCCCGTGATCCCCGGGCCGGCCGCCAGCGCCAGCCCACCTACCGCCGCCATGCCCAGGCAAGCAGGAAGGCCCTTCCCGCTCAGTCCGATGGCGTAGAGCAGCGCCAGTTCCACCCACGAGCACCACAGGAACACATCTCCTGCGGGCGGTACGGCTCGCGTCGCCACCAGCACCGGGTAGATCGACAGCGCCACCGCCAGCGCTAAGCCGGGTGCCCGTCTGCGCCAGCCGAGCGGTAGTGCGTGGAGGGCGCAGAGGGGAAGGAGAAGCAACAGGTCGGCGGGGTCGCTGTCGAGCAGGCTGGTCCCGACCGACAACCCGACGGCCAACGCCGCCAACGCCCAATCCGCCCCCCGTCTCCCCCGCCACCCGTCCTTCCTCCCCCGCCCCCGTGTCGTCATCCGGAAGGACGCCACCACGGCCCACCCATCACCCTGGGGGCCGGCGGTCAGCGTTCCTCCGCACTCGGCCGCGGCCGCCCTGAGCCCGGCCAGCCCCTTTCCCGCCCCGAGGCCGTCCTCCGCCCTGCCGCTTTCCCCGACCTGGTTGATCACCGTCACCAGCAGGTCTCCGTCGGTGGCGGCGAGCTCCACCCGCACCTGCGCGCCCGGCGCGTATCGGGCGGCGTTGGTCAGCGCCTCCCGCACCACCCGGTACGCGACCGCCGCCACCTCCTCCCGGACCTCGTCCACCGTCCTGCGGTACACCACCCCGGGTCCGGCCAGCGTGTCGACGTCGGCCAGCCGTGGCACCCTGGGAACGCCATCCGTGAGCGCGGCCAGTTCCCTCACCACCAGCCGCCCCTCAGCCGCCGCGTGCTCCAGCGCAGACGCCACCAGCCGCGCGTCCCCCAGCCGCAGCGCTGAGGCCGCGCCGACCACGATGCCGGTGAGCCGATGAGCCGCGGTGTCGTGCAACTCGCCGGCCAGCCGAAGCCGCTCCACCGCGGCAGCCGTCGCGGGCACTGCCTCAACCCCCGCCAGAAAGGCGGCGAGCGCATCTCGCTTGGCAAGGACCCGCCGCCGCCACCGCCCCAGCGCCCACGCCACCGCAGCCAATCCGGCGGCCAGCAACAGGCTCCCGACGACATCACGGACTTGCCACCCCAGAAAGCCGGAGACCCCACCCGTAATGACGACAAAGGCAAGCGCCACCACCCCGGCCGCCTCCGCGGTGCGCCGTACAGCCGCGCCGTACACGATCAGCATGGCAAGGACGAGCGCAACCCACTGCATGGAGGTCAGGAGGGTTCGAGGCGGCGGCAGGGCGAAATCCGGGTGTTCAGGGCCCCGGTCACCAGGACGACCAGCCTGATCACCATGGTCACGACGGCCGCGACCAGGATCCGCCGACTTCTACCGATACTTACGTCCCCCATCGTGCATGAGTAGCACATCCGACCGCCCGATCCTCATTCAGCACCATTCTCGGGGTCTGCGGAACATCGGAACTGTGACCGGGAAGGTTCGCCGGTCACAGCACCGGGTGTCCCGGGGCCGGTCCACGCCGACGGCTCCCCCGTGCCGGGTGTGGACCGTACGAAAAGGCCGGCGTCCACGGACCTGATCCCACCATCGTCCGGGACGCCGGCCTCCCCCACCTCGGCCACAGCGGAAAGCGAGTCGTTTACGGAGCGAGCCGGTGCAGGTCGCGGGGAAAGAGGGTGACCTGGCGTATGTTCGGCACGTCGAGCAGGCGTGCCATGAACCTTTCCAGCCCGAAGGCGAAACCACCGTGCGGCGGCATGCCGGAGCGCATCGCGTCGAGGTATCCCGAGTACGCCGACAGGTCGCTCTCGCCGCGCATGGTCAGCGTTCGCACGTAGTCGGCGTGCCGGTGCATCCGCTGGCCGCCGCTGACCAGCTCCAGGCCACGGAATATCAGGTCGAACGCGCGCGAGTAGCCGGGCCGCGCCGGGTCCGGATGCGTGTAGAAGGCACGGTGCGCGGTCGGGTAGCCCTCGACGAACACGAAGTCCGAACCGTGCTCGCGCAGGGCCCACTCCCCGATCCAGCGCTCGTGCGCCGGTGCGAGGTCGGGCTCGGCGGTGACGTCCTGGCCGGTCTCCTTACTGATCATCTCAAGGACGTCGGTGAAGTGCACCACCACTGGTCTCTCCGTCAGCGCGGGCATGGTGACGTCGAGAAGCTCAAGTGAGGGACCGGCCGACGCGCGGATGCCGGCCAGCATGCCCCCGACCGTCGCGTGGCACGCGGCGATGACGTCGCGGTGGTCCTCGACGAAGCCCATCTCGGCGTCGAGGGACGTGTACGACGCCAGGTGGCGGGCGGTGTCGCTCGGCTCGGCGCGGAAGACCGGTCCGACCTCGTAGACCCGCTCGAAGACACCGACCATCATCTGCTTGTAGAGCTGAGGGGACTGCGCCAGGTAGGCAGGACGGCCGAAGTAGTCGAGCTTGAAGACGTTGGCGCCGCTCTCGGTCGCCGTGCCCACGATCTTCGGGGTGTGGATCTCGACGAACGCCATCGCTTCGAGCGCCGTACGGAAGCCGCCGACCGCGGCCGCGCTGATGCGGTGGGTGGCGGCGAGCTTCGGGTGGCGCAGCGCGACCGGCGCGTGGTCGAGCATCGTCGGCAGGCTCGCGCGCAGGTCGGGCCGGTAGAGGTCGAACGGGGCCGGCTCGGCGGGGTCGGTCAGTGCCTCGATCACCGGCGAGGTGATCTCGACGCCGCCCGGCGCGGACGGCTCGACGGTGACCGTGCCGACGACGGAGACCGTCGTCTCCTCCGGCAGGGCCTCCAGCCGAGCGCGGACGGCCTCCTCGGACACCACGACCTGGGTCAGGCCGGCGGCGTCGCGCAGGATCAGGAAGGCGACCGACTTCAGCAGTCGGCGACGGTGAATCCAGCCCGCGACGCGTACGGTCTCACCGACGTGCGCGGACAGCTGGGTGGACAGGATGCGTTGCATGGTGGTGACCTCCTCTGGTTCGCAACGCGTCCCCTGAGAGGCGTGGGCGAGCGGGATCCTCGCGGTGCCACCACACCTTCGCCACGCCGCCGGCTTGTGCGGCGTGGCCTCTGCAAACCCTTGACGTGGGCGATTCGGCGGGACTCTACTGGGCCCGGAGGCCGTTCTTCCCCGCAGCTCGGGAGGGTCTTCACACCCCGGCCGGAGTCCGCCTTCGCAGCTGCCGGCGGCTCTCTCCGACTCCGGTGATCGAGGCGCTACTCGTCTCCGTCATCGCTATTGATCGCCACCCTACCCGGCCCACCCAGGTCGCGCCCAGCCCATTGACCGTCTACGCGAAACATCGACGCACGCCCGGATAGATAGCGACATGATGTTGCTATAGTTCGCGACATGATGTCGCCAAGTTCTCGTCAAAGTTGGCTGCCTCTCTTCGTGCTCGCGGTCGGCGTGTCGATGGTCGTCATCGACGCGACGATCGTGAACGTCGCCGTTCCGGCGATGATCGACGATCTGGGGCTCACGGTCACCGATGTGGAGTGGGTCAACTCCCTCTACCTGCTGGTGTTCGCGTCCCTGCTCATCCCGCTGGGCCGGATCGGTGATCAGCGCGGCAGGCCGCGGCTGTTCGCCACGGGCATCGTGGTCTTCCTGGTGGCGAGCCTGCTGGCGGCGATCGCGGGGAGCGGCGCGATGCTGATCGGGGCCAGGGGGATCCAGGGAGTGGGTGCCGCGATGGCCATGCCCATGACGCTCGCGATCATCAACTCCACCTACTTCGGCAGGCAGCGGGTGATCGGATTCGCGATCTGGGGCTCGATCGTCGGCGGGATGGCCGCCATCGGGCCGCTGGTCGGCGGCTGGCTGGTCACCGACCACGGCTGGCGCGCGGCGTTCTGGATCAACCTGCCCATCGGCGCGCTGGTCCTGCTCGGCGCGCTGCGCATCCCCTCCTCCCGTGAGGATCGGGCCACCGGCCACGACCCGCTGGGCATCGTGCTGGTCGTGCTGGGCGTGTTCTCCATCGTCTTCGGCCTCATCGAGGGTCAGAAGTACGGCTGGCTCGCTCCCCTGCGGACCGCCGAATTCTTCGGACTGCGGTTCGAGGAGGTCTCCCCGGTGCCCTTCGCGTTCGGCGTCGGCATCCTGGCCGTGGCCGCCTTCATCCTGCTGGAGCGGCGCCGCGAGCGGGCCGGGCGCCCCGTGCTGATCGACCTGACGCTGTTCACGCTGCCCGGCTTCCGCTACGGCGCGATAGCCGCGATGATCGTGGCGCTGGGCGAGTTCGGCGTGATCCTGGTGCTGCCGCTGTTCCTGCAGTCGGCGCTCGGCCACAGCGCGTTCACGGCCGGCCTCATCATCGCCACCCTCGCCGTGGGCACCTTCCTGGCCGGCGGCGTGGTCCCCGGCCTGACCAGGAAGTTGAGCTCGCGGACGGTCGTGCAGATCGGCCTCGCCCTGGAGGTCGTGGGCGCCATCGGCATCGGCCTCTCCCTAGAGGCCGGCATGAGTGTGTGGCGGATCGTGCCCTGGATGCTCGTCTACGGCTTCGGCATCGGCTTCGCCACGGCCCAGCTCACCAGCGTGCTGATGGCCGACGTGCCCGCCCGGCAGGCGGGCCAGGCCGCCGGGCTGCAGAGCGCGATCCGCCAGGTCGGTGCGGGGCTGGGAGTCGCCGTCCTGGGCGGGGTGCTGGTCACCGGGCTCGGCTCGTCGGTCGAGAAGAACATGGCGACCTATCCGGAGCAGGTTCGCACGAGCGTGGCGACCGCCGTGCAGGAGAGCGGTGGTGCGGCCATCCCGGGGCTGAGCGGCCCGGCCATCCACGCGGCGGCGGTCGCGGGCGCCACGGAGGCGACCCGCAGGGTGCCGGTCATCACCGGGCTGGTCCTGCTGGCCGGACTCGGCTTCACGTTCCTGCTTCCGCGCACCGCCGCTCCCGCCCGAGACCCTGAGGACGAGGGCGGGGACGAGGACGGAGCAGGGACACCCGAGCCCGATACTGGAGGACGCCACCTGGAGGTGTAGATGCCAAGGATCAGCGCGGCGACCGTCGCCGCCCACCGGGCCAACCAGCACGCCGCCCTGCTGGAGGCGGCGCGCGAGATCCTGGCCGCGCAGGGGGTGCACGCGCTCACCCCGGCGGCGGTGGGCGCCAGGATCGGCCTGGCCCGCTCCAGCGTCTACCGCTACTTCTCCTCCACCGCCGACATCCTCGCCCAGCTCACCGAGGAGGCCTTCCCCCGCTGGGCCGATCGCCTGCGCGCCACCGTGGCGGGGACCACGCCCGACGGGTCCGCCGCGTCACTCGACGAGCAGGTCCGGACGTACGGCAGGACCGCGCTGGAGTTCATCGGCAGCCCCGACTACGCGCTGATCCCGGCGTCGCTGACGCTCGGGCTGCCGCCCGAGTGCCGGGAACGGCTGAACGAGCTGCACGAGTCGCTCATCGAACCGCTCGGCGAGGTGCTCCGCGAGGCGGGATGTGACCATCCCGCGCTGCGGGCCGAACTCGCCTGGGGCGTGCTCCGCGCCGGCACCCTGCGTCTCATGTCGCAGTCCTCCGGCGGCTCCGGTACGGAAGAAACGGCCGAGATCATCAAAATCACCCTCGACATGTTCTGCCGAGCCCTGCGCTGATCCACCATCCGCCTAATCCAGCGACTCCCCGATCGCGGGCATGCTGCGGTAGGCCACCCAGCGGCTGATCCGGCCTTCGCTGTCGAACGTCCCCGATCCGGCGAACGAGGACCTGATCGGGCCGCCCTCGAACTCACGGACGATGCCCTCGACGAGGCAGCGGTCGTCTGCGACGAAGAGCGACTGGATCTCGTGATGCCACTTGCGGCTGCCGCGCCGCCCCTTCAGCAGGGCGCGCAACGCCTCACGCCCCCTGACCTCGGCCCGCTTGGGGCTGTCCGGGTCATAGGGCGGATGGGAGTAGAAGGCGTCGTCGGTGAACAGGTCCGCGACGGCGTCGAAGTCCGAGTTCTCCAGGCCCTTGATGTAGTTGAGCACCGTCTGGCGGATGGTCTCGCGGCCAGGATGGGTACCGGGTTCCGTCATGATTCTCCTTCGTGGTCTACGGACACGAGACACCTCGTGCTCACCGCCTGTCTCCGGCCGGAGGCGACGACGTCTTCGGAGGTCCGGGGTCGGTGGGGATCGCCGAATTCGGCCGGGACAGGCGGGGTCGCCGGGCATGGGAGGCGGGATCAGTTGACGGCCACGTCCAGTGCCGTCAGCATCTCCACCGGGAGCGGTTGCCAAAGCTCGGAACGGTCCGGGCGGCCGACCGGGGAACCGCCGGCGGAGAAGTGGCGCGACAACTGCTCGGCGAGATCCAGCACGGCATCCACCATGGTGTCTCCCCGGCAGGTGAGGTCGCCCACCCCCAGGCATCGGGCCGAGTATCGGCCTTCCTCCCAGGTGATGGCCACCACGACCTCCACATGGACGGACTTGTCGTCCTGCTTGCTCATCATCCTCCGCTCTCCTCGACGGTCCCGCCTCACCGGGACACGCTGAAACGTCAGCCGCGGGTCAGCACGCCGTCCAGCTGCCGTGCCAGGCGGTATCGCATGTTTGGCCCCAGCACGGCGAAAGAGATCGCGTACTCGATGTTCCGCGCGTCCCACTTCAGCCGCATCCGGCCGGATCGGGCGAGGTGCTGGTACAGCCACACGCTCGAGAACAGCATGTAGAAGTCCACCGCGTGCGGATCACACCTGACCCCGCCGGACGCGTGGTAGGCGTCGAGGAACTTGTCCCAATCCGTCATCATTTCGATCGTGCTGCGGAGATATCCGAGATCACGCGCCGGGTGGCCCAGGGACGCCAGTTCCCAGTCCAGCACCGCGGTCAGCTCGTCACCTTCGGCGAGAACGTTGTGAAAGCCCAGATCCCCATGGACCAGCCGCACCTCTTCGTCGAAGTCCCTGACGTGCTCGTCCAGCCAGTCCAGTGCTCCGAGCACGCTCGGGTACGGCTCACTGAACTCGTTCACCGTGGCGCGGAAGGCGGCCAGCTGCTCGCACAGCTGATCGCCCGTGACGTCCTTGGTCACGAGGAACGGATCGTCGGCCACGCCGCCGACGTCGAGGGAGTGGAGCAGGCCCACCTGCTCGGCCAGGGCCAGCGCCAGCCGCTCGTTCCTGGGTGGGTCGAAGACCTCCCCGGCCGTCGTCCCCTCCAGACGCTGCAGGATCAGGAACGGCGACCCCAGGGCCTCGGGGTCGGATTCGAGGTGGAACGGCTGGGGAACCTTCAGTCCCGCCCGGTGGAGCCGCTCGAGCAGCTTGGCCTCCGACACCACGGAGGTGTTGTTGAGGAGCGTCTCCTGGTCCTTGCGGATGACGAGGTCACTCGGGAGGTCGGCCGCGTCCTGGACGGTCAGTGCGTAGGTGCTCTTCGACCGCCCGCCGGCCATCCGCTCCAGATGGTGCAGCCGCAGGTTCGCGCCGCCGCGCGGGTGCTCCCGCAGGTACGACTCCAGTTCCTCGGCCTCGAGGTCGTGCCGCACCGGGGACTCCTGCCCCGCGGGCGAGGTCCGCGCCGCCGGCGGAGCCTTCACCGCCGCCAGCCGCTCCTGGATCCGGTCGATGTCAGCGAGCTCGTCGGCGAGCGCCGGGAAGTCCGGCGGCTCACCACCGTTCTCGGCCAGCCGGGTCAGCTGGTCGACCGCGGCGGCCAGCACCTCGACGCATCGGGTGGCATGGGCGGCCGGCAGACCGGCCAGCGCCGGGCGGATCGAGGTCTGCAGCACGTCGACCGAGTTGCGGAGCAGCCAGCATACGGCCTCGATCTCGGCTACGAGGTAGGTCTGTGCGCGCTCCACGACCGGCTCACTCTCCCGCTGCGAACGGGCAGCTGCGTTCGATGTGCCCGTAAGCCACCTCGCCGTCCCAGGTGTACCGGGCCCGCCCCTCGTACAGGCGGTTGCCGAGCCCGTCTCCCGCGGCCTCCTTCCCCAGCACCAGATCATTCGGGCGGCGCATGGCCATGGGAAGGACGCGCAGGATCTCCACCCCGATCTCGAAGGACTCCCCCTCGTTGCTGAGTTTGAGGTTCCCCACCTCGAACGGCTTGTCCGGGTCCTGCAGGAACGAGGGCTCCATGGCGAAGTCCTGGAAGGTCCGGCCGTCGCTGACGAACCCGCGGGCGAGCGTCCTGCCCGTCGACCGTTCGTAGTTCGCCAGGACGTTGAAGCACCGCCCGCTGGGGAACACCGCGTTCAGCCACACGTGGCTGTGCAGCTTGGTGAAGTCCCGCGCGCCACGGGAGTGGTCCCGCATCGCGCCGCCCTGCCGCATGGTGAAGGTTTCGTCGAGAGTCTCGAAGGTGCCCGTGGCCAGGCAGGACTGCTCGTGGTGCATGGACGCGAAGTGCTGGCCCTTCAGGTGGGCGCTCATGTCCCACAGGGGCGCCGCCGCTTCGAACTCCAGGTCCAGATGGAAAGGCTGGGCCGGCCCGTCGCGCAGCGACCCGTCCTCGACGTCGGCCTGCCGCACGTAGCGCCCCACCCCGTCGAACCGCAGCCGGAACCGGCGGAACGGTTCGACGCAGGTGAGTCTGGTCCCCGCCGAGCCGGGGCCGGCCTCGTGGGCGCCGCGGGCGAACGCGCGGGACAGGAAGTAGCGGTCACCGGGTAGGAAGACCACCACGGTCTCCCGCCAGATGTCGTGGTCGTACGGCATCCGCGCCAAGTGCAGCCAGACGCCGAGGTCCTGCTCCCGGTCCCAGGCCTGATAGCAGAAGTTCTCCGCCCACAGCGCCTCGTCCGGGGGCTTGGGGAGGGGGAGTTCGTCGACGGAGTCGAGTCCGGTCGGGTTGTAGTCGATCTCATTCATGGTGGTCCGTCCCTCAGGCTCCGAAGGTCAGCACGGGCTTGATGACCTTGCCGCTCTCGGCATCGGCCATGGCCTGTTCGATCTGGTCGAAGGGGTAGGTCTGCACGAGCCGATCGACGGGGAACCTCCCGTCCCGGTGGAGCCGCATCAGTGCCTGCAGGAACGGAGGGGTGCCGTCCCCCATGACGATGCCCTCGATGCGCATCGCGCCCATGATCAGCTGCACCACGGGCAAAGACACCTGCTCAGTGGCGGCCGGAGCCCCGATCAGGCCCATGACCCCGCCTCGGGCCAGCGCCGGCAGGGCCGACTGCAGCACCTTGGTGCTGGCGGTCGTCTCGACGATGATGTGCGCACCACCCCCGGTGGCGTCCTTGATGGCCGCCGTCAGGTCGTCGCTCTCGGCACCGTTGATCGTGTCCGTGGCGCCGAGTTCCCGTGCCAGGGCCAGCCGCTCGGGCACCACGTCCACCGCGATCAGCCGTGCCGCCGGGGTCAGGGCCGCGGCCATGATCGCGGACATGCCGACCGCGCCCGCCCCCAGCACGACCACGCTCTGGTTCGACTGCGGCTTCAGCACGTTGAGAACGCCACCCGCTCCGGTCACCACACCGCAGCCGAAGGGCGCCAGGATCTCGTCGGAGATGTCGTCCGGCGCCTTGAGGGCGGTGCGCTCCTCGACCAGCGCGTAGGTGCTGAAGGAGGACTGCCCCAGGAACCTCGACGCGACCGGCTTACCGTCCATCGTCAGGACCGGGGAGCCGTCGAGCCGCCCGCCTCCCCACCGCAGAGCCGGGACCTCGCACAGCGCCGGATGTCCGATGAGGCAGGGCCGGCAGCGTCCGCAGGAGGGCGAGATGAGCAGTACCTTGTCGCCAGGACGCACGGTGGTCACACCGGAGCCGACCTCCTCCACCACACCCGCGCCCTCGTGTCCCACCACGCCGGGCATGCCGAAGGGGATCTTTCCCTGAATGATCGAGATGTCGGTGTGGCAGATGCCGGTGGCGGTGACGCGCACCAGCACCTCCGTGGGCCGTGGCTCGGCGACCTCGACCTCACGGACCAGGAGCGGCTGGTTGGGCGCCTCGCACACCGCCGCTGTTGCTTTCATCTGAATCCCTTCAGTGTGGAGACCCCCGCCTTTAGGCGTGGGAAGGAAACGTGGTACGGCGCCGCATGGGTTAACATGCTCGAACGGTGGCGATAACCAAGCCGCCGCACGCATGACCCGCACCACCCTCGCCGCCGGGCCGGCGGAGAGGAAAAACGCCTGTGGAGCCGGGGTAAGACCTCAAAGGAGAATCCTCCTGGCGGGCGACTGGCAGTGAAGCAGGAAACCCGACCTGTGAGGGTTGGAATCCCCCGGCTTCAGCCGTGGGGAGGAAGTCAACCTTGCTCCTCGTCACTTGGCATCGGTCCTGCTTCGGTCGTCGTTCGCAGGGGGCGGGCCGTCCCTGGCGCCCCCAGGGCGTGCGGAGCCCGCGTCCACATGTCCGTCGGCGTGGAGCAGGCTCGACCCGGCTCACTGCGCGGCCGCGGCTCGGTCGGCGGTGAATGCGGCGTGCAGTTGCTGGGCGAGGACCGCTTCCATCCGGGAGAAGGTGTCCACCGAGGTCACGAACATGTCGAAGGTCGTGATCCGGCCGGCCACAACGTTGTCCATCACCTGCGCGCACAGGGACGCGTTGCGCAGCTGACAGAACGCGCCGAAGAAGTTCAGCTCCCGCTCGGACACCTCCCGGCCACCGCACTCGCGATAGCGCTGCAGGAACGCGTCCCAGTCGGCCACCCGCTCGACCGCGGGCCGGCAGTAGGCCAGATCCTCGGCTGGATGGCCGACGTGGGCGAACTCCCAGTCGAGCAGCCCGGTCAGCCGGCCCCGGTCGACGAGGATGTTGTGCAGGCTCGCGTCGCCGTGCACCATGACGGGCTGCTGCCCGGCGAGCTCGTGGGCGTGTTCCCGAATCCACAGGTGCCCCAGCTCGACCGCGACCGACTCGGTCAGGGTCGTGTCGCGCCATAGCTCCTCGATCTTCCGGCGCGACTCCTCCACCACCTGAGGCAGATCGGTCGGCGGCGAGTCGACGAGCCGGTCGAGCGGAACCGAGTGCAGCCGTCCGAGCGCGGCGGCGAGGGCGAAGGCCTCCGCCGAGGAGGCGCCGACCGCGTCGAGGATCATGCCGGCGGCCTTGCCGTCCAGGCGGCGGCTGACCATGAACGGCTGGCCGAAGGCCGCCTTGTCCGCCTCCAGCAGCAGCGGCTCCGCCACCGGGAGGCCGGCCTGGAAGAGCCTGGTCATCAGGGCGTACTCGTCGAGCACGCTGTTGTCGAAGTAGCCCGTGTCCATCCGCACCACGACGCCGCCGCGCCAGGCCTCGGGCCCCTCCTGCGGATCGACGCTGACGAGGTAGGTGTGCTTGGACTGTCCGCCGACCACCATCTCCACCTCGGCGGCGCGGGGCCGGGGGGCCGCCCAGTCCCGGTCGGCGAGGTAGGTGTCGAAGCCGTCCACGTCCAGTGGCCGCGCCTCGGCCTTCGCCGCCTCGCCCGCGGAGTCATGAGGCCCGGCGACCCCGCTGTCGCGGGTCTCCGCGATGGCCTGTTCCAACGCCTGCCGACCGGCGTGGTCGGTGCCGGCGATGTCCCGCAGCAGCCCCCAGATCTCGTCGGCGGTGTCGGGAGAGGCGTCCTTCAGGCGCTCCCCCAGCACGCGGGCCCTTTCGGCCAGCACGTCCAGTGGATGGGAGTTTCGCGGGTCCGAGGCACCGAGCAGCGCGTCTGCCCGTTCCATGTGGGACTCGTGCTCGGGGGCGAGGCCCGCCTCGACCTCGAGCAGCCGGGTCTCGGTCGTGATCAGCCGGACGATGGCCTGGTCGAGCCGCATCGCCAAGCGCCTGCGGCCGGCGTCGGCCGTCTCGTCGTCGTACACGGCCGCCACGGCCTGGCGTATCAGGCGCAGCGCGAGCCCCCTGGGCATGGCCCGGGCCTTGGCCCAGGATGAGCCCGGAACGAGTCTCACGACCGTTCCTTCAGCCCGTAGACCTGGTTCGGACCGACCACCATCATCGGAGCGTGGCCGTTGCCCTGCTCGCCGCGTACGGTGACCCGGACCGGCTGCTCCCGGTGGATCGGACGGATCACCTCGCCGTTGGGAAGCACCACGTTCTCGGGATGCGACACGTCGTAGACGTCGGTCTCCGCGGTGAGGCCGTCATGGCGCCAGGCGCCGAGGCCCTTGCCGTCGTTCCAGCCGTGGTCATAGCCGGTGCCCCGGTACGCCCAGGGCCGCCCGATCGCCTCGACGTCGAGATCCCACACCTCACCGTCGGCGGTCTGAGCCTGGATCTTCATCGAGTCGAACACATTGGTACCCGGATGGAACGTGATCTTGTGGGACCCGTCGACCAGTTCCGACGGTTCGCCGTCGTTCACGCGGATGGCCCCGTCGATGTAGAGCCGTTTGCCGACCTCGTCTTCGATGGTGAAGAAGAAGCCGGAGTAGCTGTCGGTGGCGAAGCCGCAGTAGACGAGCAGGATGCCCATCCCACCGGCCCTGGCCGCGGACGGGATCCCGCCGCGGTTCCGGGTGCCGGTGTAGGGCTCGAAGCCGCCGACCCCCGGGCGCACGCCCCAGGAGTGGTCCCGCCAGCCGAACCAGCGGTCGAAGGTGTGCTCCTGGCCGTCGACGACGAGCGTGCCGCTGGTCCACCCGACCTGGCTGAAGCGCCGGTAGTCGGTGTGTACCCGGCCGTCGGCCTCGCCGTAGTGCGGCGACTCCAGCCGGGTGAAGACCGGGCGGAAGGAGAGGTCGAACGCGTCGCCGAACTCGTTGGGCTCCGCGATCATCCTGGTGACCTTGAACGCCTCGGGGAACTCCGTACGCATCGGACCGAGGGTGAGCGGTTCCACGATCGGCCGGAGCGGCCGGGACAGCCGGACGTTGCGCTGGACCGCCGCCCCCGCCTGCGTGCAGATGAAGCCGTCGTGGACGTTGAGGTTCTTGTAGACCGCCATGCCGGTCAGCAGGGCCACGGCCCCGCCGGGGGCCATCAAGGTGTAGGTGTACCGGTCGTAGAACCGGTGGTCGCTCACCGCGGCCTCCGCGAACACGCGGGATGATTGGTGATAGAGCGACTCATCGAGGCTGGTCAGCATTGATATCTCCCACTAGTGCCGGATCGATGGACGGACCTCAGGCCGATCAGGCGGCGTACACGCGAGGGCCGGGGGTGAACTTGACGGGGATCGCCTTGGGACCGCGGTTCAGGGGGATGTTGGTACCGATCTCGATCTCGCCGTCCAGCTCGAAGTCGGGCATGCGGGCGAGGACCTGCTCGATGGCGACGCGCATCTCAAGACGGGCGAGGTGCTCCCCGATGCAGCGGTGGATGCCGTGCCCGAAGGCCACGTGGGGGTTGCTCGGCCGGTCGATGTCGAACTTCTCGGGGTTCTCGAACTTCGCGGGGTCGAGGTTCGCCGCGCCCCACACCAGCCCCACCCGGTCGCCCTTGGAGATCGGCACACCCTCGAGCTCGAAGTCGGCGGTGGCGGTCCGGCCCATCATCTGCACCGGAGAATCCAGGCGCAGGCTCTCCTCCACGGCCGTGGAGATCAGCGAAGGGTCCTCCAGCAGGCGCTTCTTGACGTCCTGGTGAGCGCCCAGGCGCCACAGGGCGCCGCCGATCCCGTTCACCGTCGTCTCCTGGCCGGCGACGACCACGGTGATGGTCATCGCCATCGCCTTGTCGTGCCCGATGGGCACGCCGTCGATCTCAGCGTTGGCGATCATCGTGAGCAGGTCCGCACGGTCCTGGTCCTGCTCCGCCTCGGTCACGATCTTCTCGACGAACCGCATCAGCGCGATGTTGGCGTTCTTCTTCCCCTCCGCGTCGTTCCTCGTCGCCGCGCGGTTGATGTCGTCGGTGAGCTCGACCATGGTCGGGCCGTCGTCGGGCACTCCGAGGATTGCGGCGATCACCGCCGGCGGCATGTACCGCGAGATGGCGTTCAGGTCGCCCTTGCCGCTCTCGATGAAGGTGTCAATCGCCTCGTCGGCCTTCCGACGGGTGAGTTCCTCCCAGTCCGCCACCCGGTCCGGGCGCAGCTCCGGCACGAGGATCCGGCGGTAGTTGCGGTGCTCCGGCGGGTCCACCTCCACCGGGATGGGGCGGAACGTCATACCCAGGGCCGGGATCGTCGAGCCCAGCCCCGAGCACAGGCGCCCGGTGTCGTTTGCGGCCTCACGCACCTGCGAATAGCCGAGGAGTGCCCAGTAGCCGCCCAGGTCCTCACTTCTGGCGACCGGCCCTCCCGCACGCACCTCGGCATAGGCCTCCGCGTGCCCATGCGCGTTGTTCACCTTGGCGATGTCCAGAACCGGACACTTCTTCTCCGACATCAGAACCCTCCGCTCGTCGTCATCCAACGACTGCTATTACGGGATTTCGCGTAAAGCTACGATTTATCGTGGTTTTAGTCAATGACGTGAAATGAGATCTACATGCATCGGACGAGGGCATCCGGTTCCTCGGACGCTCGGGGAGCACGCGGGAAGGACGGCAGGAGGAACAAAGGACGCCGACACGGCCGACCGAGGCGGTGACCAGGTCACCACCCGCGACCGGTCGCAGTCGGCCACCGAGGCGCTCCGGCTCGAAGCGGTCGACGACCAGCGAGACAGAGCACTCCGTGCCGCTCACCGCCGTGGGCGGCGGGAGGCGGCCGCATTGATCGGATCCGGCACGCTCCCGTGGCACTCCGGTACCTGGTCGGACTCCTCGGCCGAGCCGACCAGGAGGCGCCGGTGAAGTCCGAATGGTCCGGCACGTCGGCCACAGAGCGCACCCCGAGGCGCCCGGCTCGATCGATGGCGCCGACCACCGGCATGGTGATGGTGGAACCCGTCAGCCTGGAAAAATCACTTAGTGCCTGCACACGCACTTCCTTGAGCGTCACGGTTCACCCTTGCGAGAGACCCGTGTAACTTCGTGGAAATCTACGATATTTCGCAGACTGGACGCAAGGGCTTCCGGCATCCGTCTTCACCCACGGACATCCACCCCCACAAGGGAAGTCGACGCGACCCGGCACGCCCGCCCCCCTCGCCCGCCCGGGACCCCATCCGGTGGCCCCGGAAAGAGCACCTCGGACCGGGTTCCCCGGAATGGTGGCACAGGTGCACCGCTTCACCACCCCCTCCCTGACGCCCACCCCCTCTACCGTCCGAAGTCACGGGCCACCGGAGATCCCACGCGCCCGCAGCAGCGTCCACCCCTTGTCTTAATCAACGTTCAACCGTAATATCTCGCGAGATATCGCAATCTTGGCGAAACAAAGCGGGGTGGCAGGAGGAACGAGCGCATGGATCCGGCAGAACAGAGGCCGAGATCGGCGGAGGTCGGTCCCGCCGAACCGGCATGAGGGGCCACGCCGATCGGACGTGAGGACACGTCTGTCAGACGCGCACAGGCCGCCCGATCAGGAAAGGCGGAAGGCGCAACCGATCGTGCGGCGAAGTCGGCCGGCGATGATGCCGTCCCGATGATCGCCCGCCTGGTTCTGACCGGCGCAGACGCCGTACGCGGTGTCGTCCACCGCCTCAACGAGATCGGCCGGCCCGCCTGGAGCGACAGCGCGGTCCTTGTCTCGGCACCCCGCAGGGGGCCTCGCGACCTTGCCACCAACCGCGAGGCCCTGTCCGATACACCGAAATACCGTACTGAATGTGGCTCGTAACCTAACCATGGCGAAGGGATGTCGGGCATGGACCTGATCAGTCAGAAGAAGCTGCTCATGGAGGTCGGCTCGGGCACACCGATGAATGCGTGCCTGAAGCGGTTCTGGTTGCCTATCGCGCTCTCCACGGATGTGGCCGAGAACGACGGCGATCCGATGCGCGTCCGCACACTGGGCCAGGACTACGTGCTCTTCCGGGACAGCGAGGGCCGCCTGGGCCTGCTCGACGAACTGTGCACCCACCGCAGCGCCTCGCTGTGCCTCGGCCGTAACGAGGAGGGCGGGCTGCGCTGCCTCTACCACGGCTGGAAGTACGCCGTCGACGGCACCATCCTCGACACCCCCAACGTCCGGGATCCGCGGTTCAAGGAGCGGGTGCGTCAACCCGCCTACGCCGTGCGCGAGGCCGGCGGCATCATCTGGGGCTACTTCGGCCCGCAGGACAAGGAGCCGCCCTTCCAGCACTACCCGTTCTTCGACCTGCCCGACGAGAACATCGTCGTCGAACTCCTCGTCTGCTCCGCCAACTACACCCGTCTTGTCGAGGGCCTGATCGACACGACCCACACCGGTTCACTGCACCAGGACGCCCTGCGTCAACTCGTCGCCGGTGAGGGACCGGCGCCCAGCTTCGGCGGGAAGCCCCGCGTCGCGTCCGCGGGCGTGCTGGCGCAGGACCTCGCACCGGACATCGAGGTGCAGGAGACCGACTTCGGCCTCCGTTACGCCGCCATAAGCCAGCACCCGCAACCCGATGGCACGGTGCGCCGCCGGGCCAGAGTGACCAGCTTCAAGCACCCCACCTCGATCCTCATCCAGTCCGGCCACCTCGCCCAGCTGGTGCTACCCGTGGACGACGACCGGTCCTACCTCTTCATGGCGTTCTGGGACCCTACCCGCAACATCAGGGACGGGGAGGCCCGCCAGGAGATCCGCACCTACTACGGCATCGACGACATCGCCAAGGACTTCTACGGAGCCGGGCGCGAGTTCCACGACCTGCCGGACCGTCCGAACAAGTCGAACAACTGGCGGCAGGACCGCGAGGCGATGAAGAACGACAGCTTCACCGGTCTTTACCGCTTCATCCCCGAGGACTTCGCCGTCAGCGCCTCAATGGGTCCCGTGGGGCGCTCCCCGATAGAGCACCTCGTCCCCTCCGACCTTGCCATCGCCCGCTTCAGACGGCAGATGATCGACAATGCCCAACGGGTCCAGAAGGGCGAGGACCCCAGGGGTCTCGCCCCCAGGGAACAGCCGCGGCCGGCGCAGTACGACATCCCTGAGGGTGAGGACTGGCGCGATCACTACACCCGCGTCGCCGACTGACACACCGAGCGCCGACTCGCTGGCCGAGGAACCCAACTTCACGTTGAGTTCCACAGAAAGAGAAGAGTTCCGGTCGAACAGCGGCGCAAGAGGCTTGGACCCAAGCCGCCGGTGCCGGGGAACGGGCCGATCAGGAGGTGCGTCCGAAGACGGTGTCCCTGACCTCGAAAAGGATCTGGCGTAACTCGTCCTGGTTGGACCGCACCCGGTCGGTGGGGCCGATGATGCCCAGACCGACGACATCGTCTCCGACCCGGTCTGAGACGGCGAACGAACTGACGCCGACCGCGCCCTCGTCGAGGGCCTGATACCAGCCGAGTTCCCGGTGCTTGCGAACCTCGTCCTCGAGCTCTCGCGGCTCGGTCTTCGTCCGGTCCGTGAGCCTGGACAACGCCTTCAGCCTCAGCGTCCGATTCATCTCATGGTCGTCGAGGCCGCCCAGCAGCGCCTTGCCGATCGCGGTGCCGTGGACGGTGAAGGTGTCCCCCACGCCGATCACATAGCGCAGGCGGTGCCGTCCCTCCGAGACCGCGACCACCTTGATGCGGTTGTCGTCGAGCACCGCGCAGCACGCGGTCTCGCCCGACCGCTGTGCGAGCAGCCCGCTCGCCTCGGCCCCGAACGCCGAGAGGGGATCATTCTCGGCGATCACCGTGGCGACGGCCAGCAGCCGGCCGGTCGGGTAGAAGCGGCGCGTCGTCGCGGTACGGCTCACATAACCGAGCTCGTGCAGCGTATTGAGCAGATCGGAACTGCTGCTCTCCGGAATGTCGAGCAGCCGGGCCACTTCGGATTTGGTGAGCTCGCGCCGTTCACGCCCGAAGACCTCGAAAAGCGCCATCGCCCGGGCGGCGGCGGGCACAGTCGTGCCATTGGCCTCCACCAGACCGCCACGTGGCCGCCGCCCGCGCCGTGCCAGCGAGGCGGCCTCTGCCGACGGGGCCGGTTCCACAGCCTTCGCCATCGGAATCCCTTCCACGTGTCGCAACCGCGGACCGCTGTGCGACATCCATATACGAGGCCTTGCCAGTCGGAAACACGCCGATCAATCACTCGATGTCGCGCATGACCCGGGTGGCCGACCGAGCCCCCGAAACACCCGGCCGACACCGGTCGATCAACGGAAACATTTAACGGGTCATCATCGGACATGAGGAGACGGCAAGATCGCGCACCGGCCATGCCCAGGATGATGGAGTCCGAATCGAGGATACCGTCGCAAGGACCTTGCACATCAAAAATCCGTCGATCAAGACGCTCCCAGCGCTTGGCCTTCGGCCGATGGACGCCAAGACCTCATCGCATCCCCGGCATTGACCTCGGTCGAACACCGCCCGATCCGGAAGGAGCGGCGCACCTCCTCGGGGGAGGCGCTACGAGCGATGCTGATGAAACCGCGTCAACCCGGCCTGGCGGGTTGACGCCGGACGTTCTCCCTTAACGCGTCTTCGCGGCGTCGATCGGTTAGGTTCCGGATCAGGGCCCCCCGACGGCGTCGGCAGGGCATCGTCGCCGCCGTACCCGGAGTGCACCCCCGCGGGCAGGTCAGGCCTGCACCGTGAGGCCGGCGACGAACTTCTCCAGGTTCTCCAGCCGTTCCAGCTCGTTGCCGAGCGCGAGGGCCCGCTCGCTCCGTTCCTCGCCGAGGGCGTCGGTGGTGTAACGGCGAAACTTGTCGGCGATGTCCGCATCGGTGATCCGGGTCTCCGGTGTGTAGGAATCCCCGCGGGCATAGTCGGCGCTGCGGGTGAAGCGCCGCCCCCCGGCCTCGACCGTGACCGTCGTGCACATCCTGACGCTGTGGCCGTACCGGGTAAGGTCCTCCTTCGCCGCCTGCGCGGCCCGAGGCTCCACCCCGACGTCGACCTTGGCCGAGAAGCGCCGGATGGCGGGGTCGGAGCGGGTTTCGGGCCTGTGCCACCCCGGACCGGGAGGGCCGGCCAGCACCGCGCACGCGAGCAGGTACGGCAGGCTGAAGCAGCCGTCGACCATGGACTCGACGGCCGGGTCGTTCATGTGCTTGGCGATCGCGCTGCCGGGCACCAGCGCCTCGACACGCTCGATTTCGTCGGCGGTCAGGCCCTCGTCGCGGAGG
The DNA here is from genome assembly GCF_040614275.1 of Streptosporangium sp. NPDC006013. Taxonomy (NCBI): domain Bacteria; kingdom Bacillati; phylum Actinomycetota; class Actinomycetes; order Streptosporangiales; family Streptosporangiaceae; genus Streptosporangium; species Streptosporangium sp. NPDC006013. The sequence continues at coordinate 4,987 of NZ_JBEXUE010000028.1, read as the reverse complement.
ATGTCCAGGAAGACGTCGATGGCCGGGTTGAGGAATCGGCAGCCGGGATAGTCCTTGTAGGACGCCTCATCGACCAGCCAGCGGGTGCCGATCCCGTCGGTGAGCGCCGTCCAGTCGCAGTCCAGCGAGCCGGCCATGCGCCAGAGCCCGCGCTCGCCATCGAGCACCGTCGTATCCGCGGTGAACCCCCGCTGGGCCAGGAGTGCCGCCATGACTCCCCCCTGGGCCATCTCACCGTACAGGCCGTACTTGGTCATCGGGCGGGGAAGGTCGAGGCCGAACTTCCCCGACGTCGGCAATGGCGTGGCGGCGGCGGCGAGGCCGAAGGCGTGCCGCATCCCCATGGTGTCGAGGCCCAGCAGCCGGCCGCTCGCGACCGCGGCGGCGAAGCCGGTCCAGCCATACCCGGTGACGGGAGCGAACGTGAACGACCCGGCGGGAGTGACGACCAGGCCGCGCAGGGAGAGTCCGATGCGTCCGGCCACTTCATAGCCGAGGGCGATCGCGGCGAGGGTGTCCAGGCCCGAGCTGCCGACACGCTCGGCGATCGCCAGCGCCGGCGCGACGGTGGAGGCGGCGATGTGGGCGCTGTAGTTGAGCGTGTCATCGGCATCGATCGCGTTGGACAGGTGCGCGTTGACGTACGCCGCCGCCGGGGCCGGCAGCCTGGCGCCGCTGACCAGGACCGTCGCCTCCTGCCGACCTCCCTGCTCCTCCATGAGCTCACGGATGATCCGGCTCGACGGCAGATCCCACCCTGCGACGGCGCACGCGACGGTGTCCAGCAGGAGGCGTCGAGCTCCGTCGAGCGCGACCTGCGGCAGGTCTGCGGCACCGGCTTCGGCGGCGAAACGGGCGAGCTGCACGGTCGGTCCGCCCGGCTCCCCGGCGGCGGCTTGCATCTTTAGTTCCGACATATCGTTATATCTTACGATTAACCGTATTATTTGGCTAGGCCGCACCTGTGTGACCGGCACCCCCGGGGGCCCGGTCTCGCGCACGGATGACAGCGGCGGGGGCGGGCGGCCCTTCACCCCCCGGCTGGGCTTTGACCCCTACCGCGACGCCCCGCACGCTCACGACAGGCCGGAGGCGACGGGCATTCGCCGAAGGCGTGACCGCTCTCCGCGCCTGGCGGCGACCCCTCGCAGGCCGTCCTGGATACTGGCCACAATAACGAAATACCGTATATTATTGCAGAGATTCGCAATAGTTTGCCTAGCTGCCACTGGCGTCTTCCGGCTTTGTGGGTCCGAACGTCGTACGCGCACAGGCGATGAACTGAGCGGTATCCGCGCTTATCTAGGAGCGCCGACCGACATCGTCTCGCAGCTGATCGAGGCCGGCGACGGCGAAGAGGCGGGCGACCCTGCCGCGCCCCACTCCAGGATCTCGGTATGGCGGACGGTGCCGACCCGTCCGCCGGCGGTGGGCCGAGCCACGGCCCACCGTCCGTCACCACCGTCCATCACCGCCGTTCTCACCGAGAGATCGAGGCGGCAGGGGCTCGTTCCGCGGGGAGCGTCCTGTGGATCTTGCGCCTGGCGCGGCTGTCACCGCGATCCACAGGACGCTCCCTGACGTCCGCCTAACGCGCGGAGCCGGGCAGAGTGATCACGTGTCCTTCGGTGAAGCCCTCGAGCCCCGCCCGGTTGGCGCCACCACGCCCCACGCTGCTCTGCTTCACGCCGCCCCACGGCGCCCGGCCGTCGATGCCGGGGCCGCCGTGCGTGTTGATCCAGGTCATGCCCGCCTCGATCCGGCGCGCCAGCGCGACCGCCTGGTCCACGTCACTCGACCACACCGAACTGCCCAGCCCGAACTCGGAGTCGTTGGCCATCGCGACCGCCTCGCCCAGGGAGTCGTACCCGATCACCGGCAGGGTGGGGCCGAACTGCTCCTCACGGACCACCGCGGCCGCGTTGGTCACCCCGGACACCACCGTGGGAAGCAGGAAGTGGCCCCGCTCCGGGTCGTCGACGAGCGTGCCGTACTCGTCCACCCGGAAGCCGGCCGCCCGCGACTCCTCCACCAGGCGCGCCACCCGGGCGCGGATGGCCGCGGTGTGCAACGGGCCCATGGTCACCTCGGGCCGCATGCCGTCGCCGACGACCGTGGAGCGCAGCACGGCGCCCAGCCCTTCGACGACCTCACCGACCCGGGCGGCGGGGACGTACAGCCGCTTCAGCGCGATGCACGCCTGCCCGCCGAACGGGAACGCCGCGGTGACGAGCCGCTGGTAGATCGACGCGTCGTCCAGGGCGTCGTCCAGCACGATGGCGGGGTCGTTGCCCCCGAGCTCGAGAGTGATCGTCGTGTTCGTCGCAGCCGCCTCCTGCGCGACGAGTGCGCCGATGGCCGGGCTTCCGGTGAAGTGGACGTGACGCACCAGCGGATGTTCGACGAGCGCCTGGGCCACCTTCGTGTCGGGCGAGGAGATCAGCGACAGCACTCCGTCGGGAAGCGCGGCGGCGAGCCGGCCGAAGAGCTTCATGACCGTCAGTGGCGCGGTCACCGGCACGTGGGCGACCACCGAGTTGCCGGCCAGCAGTGCCGGGGCGATGGTGATGACGCTCATGCCGATGGGCACGTTCCACGGGGCGAGGATACCGACCACACCGAACGGGTCACGGTAGATCCGCGTGCGGTGCATCCCCGAGTCGCCCAGATCCTCACCTTCTGTCAGCCAGGTCAGGTGCTCCTCGAGAAACTTGACCGGGTAGTCGAGGTACTTCAGCTCCCGGGTGGAGTCCACCAGCACCTTGCCGTGCTCGCGGGTGAGCAGCTGATCCATGCCCGCGATGTCGAGAGCGGTCACCACGCCTTCGATCATTTCGAAACGCCGCGCGGGCGTCAGCGCGGCCCAGGCGCGCTGCGCGTCGTGCGCCGCGCGAACCACGGCGTCGACGTCGGCCACCGACATCCGGGGAATCGTCCCGACCACCTCATCGGTGCGCGCGGGGTTGTACACGTTGACGACCCCGTCGGTCGGCAGCTTCACGGGGATGACGAGTTCTACGTTCACCGGGTCCACGTTGACCACTCCCTAACACCCAGTAATTTCCGCTGAAGACCAAGCTCCACCCGCGACCTGGCTCACCGACCCGCGATGCCCCGGAACCTCCGTTGGCCGAGAACCGGTTGGCACACCGCATGCCGAGCCCGCGCGGGAGATCCGACGCTCGCACAATCGCCGCCATGGCCGGGGTCTCCAGCTTAAACAGCGCTTTCCAGCGTTTCACCACTATTTCGTGACACATTACGGTAGGTCGCGACCCAAGACAAGAGCCGACAGCAGCCCCAGCGGTCCGTCTCTCCGGACACGACCACGGAGCCGCCTTCGCCAATTGACTTATCATTACGACCTTCCGCATACTTTCACGAAACTTCGCAATAAAAGATGGGCCGGGCCGCATCGTTCGCCGGGCTGACGAACTACGGCCTCGCCACGGTCCGGGACTTCGGGCCCGATCTGTTCCCGATGCCCTGACCGGCACGGCCGATCCGGCGACGGCGTCACGCTACCGGCGGGGCGCCGTCGGCCGTACCGCCACACCTGCCGAAGCGACAGGGTCAGGACCGCCGGGAACGTCCCAATCCCCCCGAGAAAGGTACGTTCGTCATGTTGCTCAGCACTTCGCTCCACCTGAGGGGCAGAGCCGACGTCGGCCAAAGCCGCTCTCACAGGGTGCCCAGGGCGGTCACGTCGCGTAGATCGTTGGCTGCGGCCGCGATGTCGATGACCGTGGCGTTGCTCTCCGCCGCATGCGGCGGAGGCGGCGACACGGGTGACGGCGACACAGGTGACGGCGGGACAGCCGCCGTGTTCCCGTCCGTGAACGCGGCCGACCCGCTGGCACCTGTGCCGATGAAAGTTCCCAAGACCGTCCGGGTGGCGGTGACCAGCGGCGCCCTGTCCTATGGTGCGGTGTTCGCCGCCAACGGCCTCGGCGAGTTCAAGAAGGAGAATCTCACAGTCGACGTCCAGGTCCTCCCCGCCCAGGACGCTCACGTGCTGCTCGACCAGGGGCGCATCGACGTGGCCGTCACCATTCCGACCCCCGGTGTGCTCAACCTGACCTCCGGGGGCGCCGGGGCGCGCGTGGTCTTTTCCGGCGGTGGACGCCATGAGGACAGTACCCAGGGCTGGTACATCAACAAGAAGTCCCTCGGCTCCAACGGCACGTTCGAGGCGACCGACGTGAAGGGCGTTTCCCTGGGAGTGCCCACCGGAAGGGCCTCCGGCGCGATGGGCCTGTTCTTCGCGAAGATCCGCGCTGCGGGCGTGGACCTCAAGCCGGACGACATCAAGTTCGAGAACCTCGCCGGCCCGGACATCGCCGGCGCGCTGGAGCGGGGCGCCGTCGACGTCGGCTATATCTCGAATCCGTTCAACGACGTCATCATCAAAAGCGGATGCTGTGAGATCATGCCCGGCCTGATCTCCAGCAGGGCGAGCGTCTACTACTGGTTCTCCGACGGACTGCGCACGCAGAACCCCGATGTCGGCCTGGCGTTCGTCCGGGCCCTGGCCCGCACCACGCGGACCTATCTGCAGGGTGACTTCCGGGCCGAGGACAAGGTCGTGGGCGCGTTGGCGGCAGGTTCGGGCACCGATGCCGACGTCGTCCGCAAGCTCGAACCGAACAAGTTCGGGACGGACCTCGACGGAGTGTCCGAGGAGATCGCCTCCTACCAGAGCTGGTACCTCGAAACGGACGCGTTGTCCTACAGCAGGCCTCTAACGGCAGACCAGATCATCGACCGGCGCTTCGTCGACGCGCTCAAGCTGAAGTAGAAAGGGGAACGGCGCGATGCCCGCGCAACGCCGAGCTCTCGCCGGCGTGTGAGCGGGACCGGCGGCGGTGGGCCGTGGCGCGCTCACGCGCCCGCCTGCGACATCCCCGAGACCGCTGCGCATGAGCCTCCCTGCGTGAACCGTCACGTCCCCGGTGCGACGGCGCTCTGCCGGTTCCCCAACGGAACC